>JAAEPA010000715.1 GCA_024222475.1 Gammaproteobacteria bacterium
AATCATCAGTTGATCAAGGCCAAGCCGGAGTTCCATAAAAAGACCTTTCTCAAGGACTTTCACCGTAGTGCCGAATTCTGCAGCGTCTGTCACAAGGTCCATCTTCCCGCCGAGGTGAATAACTATAAATGGCTGCGTGGTCAGGATCACTATGACGCCTACCTGCTCAGCGGGGTGTCCGGACACGGCATCAGCAGTTTCTACTATCCACCAAAGGCCGTGCACAGCTGCGCCGAATGCCACATGCCGCTAACGGCCTCGGAGGACTTCGGTGGCCGGTATTTCGATGCCGGTGCACAGCTCAAGGTTCACGATCACATGTTTGCCGCCGCCAATACCGCCGTGCCTCATATGTTGGGCTTGCCGCAATCCGCTATTGCGGCGCGCCAGGCCTTTCTTTCAGGCGCCCTGCGGGTGGATATTTTTGGTCTCAGACAGGACGGCGGCATCGATGGTGCACTTACCGCACCTTTGCGGCCCGAGATTCCCGTGTTGGAGCCCGGCCGGCGTTATCTTCTAGAGACCGTGATCCGTAGCCTGAAACCTGGGCATCTGTTCACCCAAGGCACCTCGGATTCCAATGAGGTCTGGATGGACGTTACCGTGAGCAGCGGCGCAGGCATCATCGGCCGCAGCGGTGCCCAGGCAGAGGACGGCGCGGTGGACCCCTGGTCTCATTTCGTCAATGCCTATGTGCTCGACCGCTTTGGCAAGCGGATTGACCGGCGCAATGGTCAGGACATCTTTGTCTCTTTATATAATCATCAGATTCCGCCGGGGACAGCGGATGTGGTGCATTATCAGCTCGACATTCCAGCAGGGATGTCCGGGCCGCTCACCGTCGAGGTCAAACTGCAGTATCGCAAGTTCGATACCACCTACATGCGCTATATCCAGGGCGAAGATTTCCTCAGCAATGCTCTTCCGATCACCACCTTGGCCACGGATCGGATCACCTTTCCCGTAGCCGCAGAACAGTCCGCCGACAGCCGAGTTCATCATCCGGTCGAGCCGTGGGAGCGTTGGAATGACTATGGTATCGGTCTGCTGCGCAAAGGACGCAGTGGTTCGGCCAAGGGGCAGCTACGCCAGGCCGAGCAGGCCTTTAGCCAGGTCGAGGCACTGGGGCGTGCGGATGGGGCCTTAAATGCGGCGCGTGTGTATCTCAAGGAAGGGCGGCTTGAAGAGGCCGCCCAGGCTCTGTACCGTGCCGCGGATCAAGGCGCGCCACCCTGGTCCGTGACCTGGTTCAGCGCCATGGTGAACAAACAGAATGGCTTTCTCGACGAGACCATCGAGCAGTTAAAACGAGTAGTGTCAACGAGTTTTAAAGAGGCGCGTCGTCGCGAATTCGATTTCTCGCAGGACTATCGGGTACTCAACGAACTCGCTCAGACACTCTTCGAGCGCGCCAAACGCGAACGCGGCCCCGCGCGCCGCGAACCTAGAGAGATCCTGCTGCGCCAGGCTGAGGGATGGTTCAATAAGACCTTGGCAATCGATCCGGAAAACGTGATGGCCCACTATAACCTGGCGCTTATCCATGCCCGTCTGGGGGAGCGCGAACCGGCCCGATCTCACCGCGAACTGCACCTAAAATACAAACCCGACGACAACGCCCGAGAGCGAGCCGTGGCGATCCATCGCCTCAACAATCCGGCCGCCGATCATGCCGCCGAGGCCGTGGTCATCTATGATCTGCAACGCCCGGGGACCTATGGTCTGCGCTCGCCCAATACCAGTATTGCGTTGCGGGATTTAGGTGCGAATCAAAATTGAACAATATGCCAAATAAACAAAAGCCCAAGGGTAATGACAGCATCGTCGGTAGGGCGTTTCGTCGTTCAGTAATAACCATGATCGTTATCATCGGCTTGGGTGTCCTGCTCTATCGGGGAGATGAGAGTGAACCGATCGTCGAGGAGTCGGTCGTTGAAGGGCCCAAGGTGGTTGAGCATTCTCGGCAGGCTCAGCCCCCCGTTGTTCGGTTCAGCGATATTACTGAAAAGGCGGGCATAGATTTCGTCCATGTCAACGGGGCCTATGGTGACAAGCTGTTACCCGAAACCATGGGGGGCGGGGTGGCCTTTTTCGATTATGACAATGACGGCGATCAGGATCTGCTGTTGGTCAATTCCCGCTACTGGCCGGGCCATGTACCGCCGGGGGCTGCAACGCCGACCATGGCCCTGTACCGCAATGACGGCACCGGACACTTCGAGGATGTCACCACCGGCTCGGGTCTCGATCGAGGGTTCTATGGCATGGGAGTGGCCGTCGGCGACTATGACAACGACTCTCAGGTCGATGTCTTTATCTCGGCGGTAGGCGAAAACCATCTGTTCCACAACAACAATGGCGTGTTCGAAGAGGTGACGGCCTCCGCCGGCGTGGGTGGCCGTGCCGGTGACTGGAGTACCAGCGCCGCGTTCATCGATGTGGACAATGACGCCGATCTGGATCTTTTCGTTGGAAACTATGTGCAATGGTCCAAAGAAGTCGACTTTCAGATCGATTTCCGTCTCACCGGGATTGGACGTGCCTATGGGCCGCCGACTACCTTCGCAGGAAGCCATCCCTATCTTTATCTCAATAACGGTGAAGGCTACTTTACCGATGTTTCGGCCGCTACTGGGATACAGGTAAATAACCCGGCCACCGGAGAGCCCATGGCCAAGTCCCTTGGGGTGATGCCCGTCGATATCGATGGCAATGGCTGGATGGATCTGTTCGTAGCCAATGACACGGTGCAGAACTTCCTTTTTTACAATCAGGGCGATGGTTACTTTCAGGAGCAGGGGGTCGTCTTCGGGCTGGCCTTTGATCGCAACGGCAGCGCCACCGGTGCCATGGGCGCCGATGCAAGTTTCTATCGCAACGATGCCGATCTGGGGCTGGCGGTAGGCAATTTTGCCAATGAGATGACTTCTTTGTATGTCTCGCAAGGAGATCCCACCTTATATGCCGATGAGGCCATCGGCGACGGTATCGGCCCTGCCTCCAGGCGTGCACTGACCTTCGGGCTGTTTTTTTTCGACTATGATCTCGATGGTCGGCTGGATCTCATGCAGGCCAACGGTCACCTGGAAGAAGAGATCAACCTCGTTCAACCCAGCCAACACTATGCCCAACCTGCGCAGTTGTTCTGGAACTGCGGCGCGAATTGCCCTGCCCAGTTTATCGAGGTAGCGGCCGGCCAAAGCGGCGATCTGAACACATCGTTGGTGGGGCGGGGCGCTAGTTTCGCGGATATCGATGGCGATGGCGATCTGGATGTGGTGATCACCCAGGTGGGTGGCCGACCTCTGTTATTACGTAACGATCAATCCTTAGGCCATCACTGGTTGCGGGTTACACCGGTGGGCCGGACAGTCAACCGCGATGGCATCGGCACCTGGATCGAGGTGGTGACCGAGGATCGGTCCCAGCGCCGCCAAGTGATGCCTACCCGTGGCTATTTGTCACAGGTGCAGTTGCCCGTGACCTTCGGTTTGGGCAAGGCGCAGGGCATCGAGATGGTACGGCTACGATGGCCAGACGGTTCGCTCCAGGAAGTCAGGGATGTGGCGGTGGATTCGGTGTTAGTAGTAGAGCAGGAATGAAAGAAATATTGGTGCGCACGGTGCACCCTACATAGAACGGAGTAGGGTGCACCGTGCGCACCAGTTGGATTCAGTGGTTACTATGATGAGACGAGTAAAATTAAAGGTGTGTGGGTATATAGCCCGGATAATTCATAAATTGAACGCGTCCTCGCTTGATCCTTATTCCCACAAGAAATTTTGCTCAGTTGACCGTAATCGTGGATACGCCGCTCCTTCGAAAAATCCCTTGTGAAAACAAATCTCTACGCGATCATCGTGCAAATTCATAAAATATCCGGGATAGGATTAATGCTCATTGCTCCTATCGCCTATTCCGAAGCGCTTTTCACCGACCAGGCCGAGGCGAGCGGGATCGATTTTGTGCATTTCAACGGCATGTCCGGAGAATTCTATTTTGTCGAGAACGTGGGCAGTGGAGTGGCGCTTTTCGATTATGACAACGACGGTGATCTCGATGTCTATCTTAGTCAAGGGCATATGCTGGGGGAGGGCAAGACCCTGGACGATGCCTTGTTTCCTCCGGTTGCTGGAGAGCGGTTTGTCGATCGGCTATACCGCAACGATCTGGTGGTGCATAAGGATGGGCGTCGCAGCCTGCGGTTTACCGATGTGACTGAGGCCAGCGGGCTGCAGGCCTCGGGCTATGGGATGGGAGCCGCCGTCGGTGATTACGATAACGACGGCTGGAAGGATCTCTATCTGACTAACTTTGGCCATGACCAGCTGTGGCATAACATGGGTGACGGAACCTTCTCCAACGTCACGGATAAGGCTGGACTCGGCGACCCGGGATGGGCGGTCAGTGCCGCATTTCTCGATTTTGATCACGATGGATTGCTGGACCTGTATGTGGGGCGTTACCTGCAATATTCCTTGGATCAGAACAAGGCGTGCTTTGCCCCCACCAGCGCCAGGGACTACTGTGCGCCCCAAACCTATGATGCCCTGCCGGATCGCCTGTACCGCAACAAAGGAGACGGCAGCTTCGAGGATGTCTCCAAGAAGGCTGGTATTACCCGTGAGTTCGGTCCGGCCTTGGGCGTGATCGCCGCCGATTTCAATGGTGATGGTCGGGTCGATGTCTACGTTGCCAATGATACTCTGGCTAACCAGCTATGGATAAACCGCAACGACGGGACCTTTAGCAATGAGGCCTTGCTGGCGGGTGTGGCGGTCAACATGGAAGGGGCGGCGGAGGCCAGTATGGGGGTTGATGCCGCGGATTTCGACGGTGATGGCGATGAGGATCTGTTCATGACCCATCTGCATGGGGAAACCAATACCATCTATGTCAATAATGGCGAAGGCTGGTTCGAGGACCGCTCCTTGGCTACCGGCCTGGCGGCACCCAGCAAGGCGTATACCTCCTTCGGGACCGCATGGTTCGATTACGATAATGATGGGTGGCTGGACCTGTTCGTTGCCAACGGGGAAGTGAGGGTGATTTCGGCCCTGGCAAAGGCCGGGGATACCTATCCATTGCATCAGACCAATCAATTGTTTGCCAACCTGGGCAACGGCCGCTTTAAAGAGATCACCTCCAGGGCCGGTAAGGTCTTCGAACACTCCGGAGTCAGCCGCGGTGCGGCGTTCGGTGATCTCGACAACGACGGCGATACGGATATCCTGGTCACCAATAACAATGGTCCTGCCCGTCTGTTGATCAATAACGTAGGTAACAGTAATCACTGGTTAGGTCTGCGCTTAGTCAACGATCTTGACCAGGATGTGATGGGTGCCCGGGTGGCGATACATCGCCCTAAACTAAAATCCCTGTGGCGTAGGGTGCGAGCCGACGGCAGTTATGCCAGCGCTAATGATCCACGGGTGCTGGTTGGTCTTGGCTCAGCCAAGACACTTGAAGCGGTTCGTGTCTACTGGCCCGATGGTCTGGTCGAGCAATGGAGCGATGTTGCTATCGATCATTATTTAACTTTACAAAATGGCAAGGGTAAGGCCCTGAAACCATGACCGAAAATTTCCCAATGGATCCACTTTGGAGAAAGATACAACTCAACGCGCTTATCGTGGCCTTGGTCATGGGCGTATGCGGTTTATCGTTGATGAGCGTCACCGTTCATGCCGGTGACCTGCTCACTCAGGGGGTCACGGTAAAGACCGAGCACGGTGTACACCAGCTACAGCCCATCCCCATGCCCAATGTCACCAATACCGAGCTAGCCGTACAGGAGGTCTTACGGGTTGCCAGAGCAGAGCTTGCGGTGATGATGGCAGATGAACAGGCTGATTCGGCTGCGCTGGCCACGGCCTATGGTGAGATGGGTGAGTTGTATCACGTCCATCATATCTATGTGCCTGCCGAGTCTTGCTACCGAAATGCCATGGCACTGGTGCCTGAGGTATTTCGTTGGCCCTATTATCTCGGTTATCTAGCTCAGCAGTCCAATCAATTGGATCTCGCGGGGGAAGGATTACAGCAGGCGTTGAAGATTCGTCCCGATTACGCCCCGGCCCAGGTGCGTCTTGCCCAGGTCTTGATCGAACAGAACAAACATGAGCAGGCCGAACCCCTGCTAAGGCACACGCTAAAGATAGAAGGGTTACGGGGAACCTCGTTGTTTGGCCTGGGGCGGATCGCGCTCGCCCGGCGTGACTTCGAAAAGGCGATCGCCTTGCTGAAGGAGGCCCTGGAAAACAAGCCGCAGGCCCTGCGAATCCATTACACCCTGGCAATGGCCTATCGTGGTCTTGGAAATATCGATCAGGCCAAGATCCATCTTGCCCAGTTCGGCGATGGCAAGCCGGATATCGCCGACCCGGAAGTAGACAGGCTAAAGGAATTGATGAGTGGTGTGAAAACCTACTATCACCATGCCCTGGGTGCGGTGCGCACCCGCCAGTACGATGTCGCGGCCAAGGCCTTTGCCGCGGGGCTCAAGCATGAACCGGAGAATGTAAATGCCCGGGTGAGTTTGGCCCGCGCGCTCTATCTTTCGGGGGAGTCCCAGGAGGCGCTAGTCCAGCTCCAGGCGTCCGTGCAGCAGGCCCCGGACAATGCCATGGCTCAGTTCCTACTGGGTATTCTGTTGAATGAAAATGGGAATACTCAACAGGCCATTCTTCATTATCGTAAGACCCTGAGTCTGAAGCCGAATCATGCCGGAGCGCATCATTTTCTGGGAAACGCCTTGATGGGCGAAGGTCACTATGCCGAAGCGGTAAAGCACCTTGCCGAGGCCTACCGACAGACGCCTCAGAATACGCCGGCACGCATGATGGAGGCGATCGCACTGCTGCGTTCGGGAGGTGAGCATGATATGGTCAAGCAACGTCTGGAGGCCTTGTATGCGGACCATCCCGAACAGCCCGTCGTGGCCTACGCTTTGGCACGATTGCTGGCGGCTAGCCCCGAGGACGAGGTGCGGGATGGGGAAAGGGCCTTGATTATTGTAGAAAAGTCCTTGCAGGGTTTTATGCCGGTGGAGTATGCCGAAACAAGGGCGATGGCCTATGCCGAAGTCGGCCGTTTTGAAGATGCAGTCAATTTCCAGGTCCAAGCGATCTCAGTAGCGTTTTCTATGGGGATGATCGAATTCTTGACCCGTCTGGAGAATACACTGGCGCTTTATCGAGATCATAAACCTTCCCGCAGTCCCTGGGTGGCGGATGATCCTCTCTTCCGGCCCTTGCCCGTAGAAGCCACTGGACCGTTTCGGGATTATCCGACAAATAGACCTTATTGAATCTATTTGACTTTTTTGGAACCGGTCAGAATGAAGGCTATATCTTTACATTTGTAAATATACTGTCTTATTGTGACGCATAATTTTCTATTAAACAAATAAGGGAATCTCATGAGCAAAAAACCAAGCAGAAAGATCAAAAAACTACAAAAGAAGTTTAAGGCAATTCAGATCCAAATGGATGCCCAGTTAGAGCAAGTCGCGTACAAACAAGAATTGGCATTGAGCAAGCTCAGTGAGTTAGGTGCAAGGGCGGACGAGCAGCTTGAACAGCTCTCACAGCGCCATGATACCAGTATCAACAAATTTCGTTCTTTGGAAGATAAGATCAATGAACAGCTCGAGCAGCTCTCACAACGCCATGACGCCACTCTCGATAGACTCCGCATCATGGAGGAGAGGGCCGACGATCAGTTCGAGCAATTGTCAAAACGTCACGATGCCGGCCTTAACAAACTCCTTGGGCTTGATGAACAGGTGGACGAGCAGTTTGAGCAGCTTTCGCAACGTCATGACGTCGCTCTCGATAAGCTTCGAGCCATGGAGCAAAAGGTGGATGAACAGCTCGAACAACTCTCGCAGCGTCATGACACCAGCATTAACCAGCTGGGTATATTGGAAGGCAAGGTCATTGAACAACTTGAACAGCTGTCTCAGCGCCACGATGCCGGCATCAACAAACTGCACGGCGTTGAGGGACAGGCGGATGAACAATTGAAACAGCTTTCCCAGCGCCATGATGCCAGCATCGACAAACTCCGTGCCATGGAGGAAAAGATGGATGAGCAGTTGAAACAGCTGTCACAACGTCACGAGGCCGTATTGCGAAAAGTCAGTACTCAAAAATCAGAGATCACTGCGTGAGAGTGAGTGACCTGCTTTCCTAGGAGCCTGTCCGAGAATAGAGAACCTACTGCGGGAAAACCATTTTGGCCATATTTCCCGATTAAATTCGTTAAATATGCCCAATATTCGCCTTATTTAATCGAAATATCTGACTCAAAATGGCTTTCCCTCGCTATGGCCCCTATTCTCGGACAGGCTCCTAGGCCTTGCGTATTCCAACGCGGCTATGTGCCTGGAAAAATCATCCGTCATGGGTTTAGAAGCCGTCGAAGACGGAACTAAGCACTGAGTTTTCCCACATAGTGTTTCGCATCTCCAAGGGTTACATCGTAGCCCTTGCTCTTGGCGAGCATCACGACCTTTTCGAGATCTTTGTCAACATGCTTGAGATCCTTTATTGCATGTTTAAAGTCCTTCAAGGCATGCTTGAAGTCGCGCTTGACATGTTTGAGATCGAGTTTTGCATGTTCTAAGTCCTTGGTTGCATGCTCGATATCCACATCGGCGTGTGCCGGGTCGCTTTTTTCACCCTTAAAGTCTCCCATGGCATGCTCGAAATCATTGATCGCATGATAGAAGTCTCGCATCGCGTGCTCGACATCTTGCTTGGCGTGTTGGTGATCGGCTTTGGCATGATCAAAATCTGTTTGAGCATGGATGAAATCTTTTTTAGCACATTCCATACGCTTATTGACCTTGACAACGTTTTCATGATCGGTCAGGAATCGTTTGAATTCGGTTTGGCTCATTATTTTACTCTGTATATTTGATGGTATTTTTTGGGATTTAATTTGCAGGAAGCCTGAGGTATTTAATCAGACTTGGAGAACAATGTCTTGATCGTGATCAAGGGATATCCGATTGGTCCTGACCAGTTCATCGGCTTGGAAGTTGGAAAAGTGTTTTTGGATACTTCTCCATACAAGAATAGACTGGCATGGTCATCGGCGGGTTTTCTCGGTTCTCACGTCGGCGTAGGCCGTGAGAGAAGGGTCACAGCGCGCATGGGGTCACGTCTAACAATCCAACAAAGCCAGGAGTCACCTCTCGTAAACCATTAAATGCGAGGATGTGAGACGTGATCCCATTCTTCTGCACAGACTATGGCGAACAAAGGCTACAATCTGCTTACCGCTATTCAGTTAGTTCTTGCCGGTGATGCCGATTCAACGGGTAAGTAGTTACGTCTGAAGTTCTACAACATTCTGTTTTCTATATCTCCATTAACTTTGCTGCGGAAACAGCCCCGGCATCCAGCGGTGCGCAAGCTTGGCCGGGAAGGCAAGGCTCAGTGGTGCACGGGTGCTTTTCGAGGAGACTATACCGCGTTCGACCAGATTTGCGACGAGGCGTCTTGCATGACGGTCACTTGTGCCCAGCAATTGCGAGACTTCCCCACGCGGCAAATCGCCGCGAAACAGGATTGCCTCCAGAATACGTCCGGCCCTTTGCGGCAAGGCATCCATGCGGATTTCTTCTTCGGTCCAGAGCAAGATACGATTACGCAGCCGGTCAGGTTGTACCAATCCCTCCATGAATTTCACCTGGTCAAGGCAGGTTTCAAGGAAGAAGCATGTGAAGGACGCCAGTCCTTCCTCGCTTAGATTGCCTCTACCATCAAGATCATTGCGGCGCGAGAGATCACACTGGGCCAGATGGCTTTTATATGAGTGCACGTTTCTGGCAAGGCCACGGGCAATTGACCAGATTCCCCCGCTGTCTAGTGCCTCCAGCAGCATTGCATGAGACATCAGCCGCGCCACGCGACCATTTCCATCCAGGAATGGATGTATCCACAGCAGACGGTGGTGGGCTGCTGCCGCTGCGATGATGGTTTCAGCTTTGCCGAGGCTACTGTAAACTTGTTCGAACCGCTCAAGAAAACGTGTCAGTGCGCCGGGACTGATCGGTATGTGCTGACCGACCTTGACGTTACGTTGGCGCAGGGCGCCGGGAATCACCCGCATCCGCTCACCGGTGTTGGGATCTTCTATCCAGAGAAGTGCATCAGGTAGCAATTCTCCGAACCGCTTATGAATCTTGCAGATGTCATCCCGGCTCACGGGATGACCCCGAAGCCCACCTTTGTCGATCCATTGCTGAACAGCGATATGCGCTTTTGCTTCGAGTTGCAGGTTCCGCTTTCCCTGATCGGTACTGTAATCTTTGTTGAGGGCGCGTTCGATATCGACCGATCAAATTGCTGTAGTAGCAATTCATCGCTCTTACCAGATCGGCCAGAGCCATAAAAACCCCTTCCGGAAGGCTGCGTCGAAATCCTGCCGTGTGTGCCGCCAGATCGACCGCGAGATCGATAAGAGCTTCACGATGGCGTGAGTTCTTCGAAATCCTCGTCGGTTCCATGAGCGATATCGCCTCTTGTCTATCCGAGGGCTCTCTGATGTCCGTTTCCATGTCCGCTTTTTAGTCCGTATTCTTATGATCTTTATCATGATTCTTATCAGATACTTATATTTATATAAATGCCTATTAGCGCCCTATTTTTGTCCGCTCGTAAGGCCGTTTTAGGGTGGCTTTTAAAGGGGAAGAAGTAGCGTATGGAGGATATTGGAAAAGACCATGCTATCCTATTGATTTGCGCGGTTCGGGGGGCGGGGGACAGTATACTCAATCCCCGGAATCCCTCAGATATTCCCGTGGACGTGAGTCTTCCGAGCAATATGGGGGCTTATGTCTTCTGCGGAGATTTTCACACCTGTGCGGTCAGCACAGACGGGGATACGTGGTGTTGGGGAAAAGTGACATCGGTCAAGTTGGCATAGGGGCGTCAGATGGCGGCGTAGAGTTTGATTCTCCGCAGGTAGTGGGTGGGTTGGGCAAGGCTGCCTGGGTTTCCGCGGGCGAGAAGCATTACTGTGCATGTTCGCGAACAGGGCGTGTTGCCTGTTGGGTGAAAACAGTGACTGCCAACTCGGGATTGCATCAATTGATTAGAGTCCATGGCCCGTGGAGTTGACCACGTGGTCATGAGCACGGGTTCCCGTGATTTGTTGGCGTGGGTTGTAGCCTGCTGGGAGGGCCCCTCGGAGCCCTTGGCATCAGTTCGGCTGAGGTGCCTGGTATCGCCACACGCGAGGGTTGGTCTGGGTCATGTCGATTTGATCGACGACTACG
>JAAEPA010000716.1 GCA_024222475.1 Gammaproteobacteria bacterium
CAAAATGAAATAAAAGTTGACTACCAGAGGTTAAAGAATGTTGATTCGACCGGCCTGACAGTTGAGCTAAGAAGTGCTGAACAATTTACAACTGATGAACATCTATTCTATTTCCGCGAAGAACCGGATAGAAATGACGGGCAGAAGAGTTTTACAGAATCCTTTAATATGTAAAACAGTTAAAGTTGATTCATGTTGTGGAAGTGGTGACCATGTGGGATAGAAGGATGATTGGGGTGCCCAACCGCCCGGGGAAGAAGACTATCGAGATCGACATCCCGAATGGGAGAGAGAGTTGGCCAACGGCTTCCGTCGCCCCCAGGCGGCAGGCTGATATCGGCTATCCCGCCCTCACCTACGTCATGGTGATCTCCGCGGTTGAGGCTGCACAGATCAACGTCGGTTTCAAGAGGCGGGCTGAGGAGAAGCTCCGCGCCAACTTGGCCGAGATGGGTGATGGGCACATTAGGCACGAGAAAATAGATGGCGAAGTATTTCGGATATTACGATCATTGGAAGTCAGAAATTCTTCTGCTTGATCAACGCTCTGAACAGCTTTGGAATTGAAAGTTGGAGAATGCGGTTGAGTTGAGAGCCTCGAGGGTGGAGATGCGATTATGACCGAGTACTTTGAGATCATTCCGGGCGAATCAATCGGCCCTTTCAAGCTTGGGATGACGAGAGAGCAGATCGAGGAACTGGACATTCGTCCGCGGATGGACTTGAACAAAAAATGTACACTCTACCCGTTGGTAGACATCGATGTGGAAGAAATGCAATCAAGGACCGGCTTCCCTATCCCCGGCGTCCACGTCGACTATGATACGTCAGGCACGTGCCACCACCTTGAGGCGATCTTTGGATACGAGCCCTCTCCACCTGTATTCACTCTGTGTGGTCACGTTACGAATGGTATGACAGGGAGCAAGGTGAAATCTATACTCCGATCCATTGCATCTGATGTCAGGCA
>JAAEPA010000717.1 GCA_024222475.1 Gammaproteobacteria bacterium
GCCCACCGACCCGCGGTAAACCGATTATCTTGCACTTGCCGGCAAGTCTGTGTTGTATCGGCCGCCCCCCGGGTGTGTCTTTTTCAAGGCTTAAATGCGTTCTGTCATTATGATAATATTCAAAATACGAAGCAAGAACGTTTTTCAGGTGTCCTTGGTTCAATACGATAACATGGTCTGTACATTCTCGTCTGATCGAGCCGATTACCCGTTCAACAAACGGGTTTTGCCAAGGGCTGCGCGGAGCCGAGATCACTTATTTGATGCACATGTTTTTCACTCGATTGCGGAAGAAAACGCCATAGATCGAATCCCGATCCCGCATCAGATACTTCGGTGCCGTATCCCAGGGGAAAGCTTCCACGATCTGTTGGGTTGTCCACTCGGCCGTCGGATTTGAGGTTATACTGAAATGTACGACTTTGCGGCGGCTGTGGCTGAGGATCACCAGGACGAACAGAATATTAAAGGAGACTGTCGGAACAGTGAAAAAGTCAATCGAACACTTGTTAACATGATTTTTCAGGAAAGTCCGCCAGGTTTGAGAC
>JAAEPA010000718.1 GCA_024222475.1 Gammaproteobacteria bacterium
ACTCCCCTAACTGGCGCCGCATGATCGTTTGTATTCAAGGCGCGGCAACAGGCGCATAGCCTCGCTATGTAACTGTTGCCGCAACGCCGAATACGAGCGATAAGGCAAGTCAGATAGGGAAGTTATTTAGGTAGCATTCCTTAGTAAGATAATTGCATAGTATATACCCATGACGCATGGGTATAGAATAATCTCCACCTCCCTGCCCGCTGACCCTTGCTTATGTCTATTCAGATTGGCGATTTCCGTTTCACTCCCTCCGTACTTCCCACCATAGCCGGGGGATCCCTGTTGGTATTGTTTCTATCGCTGGGAAACTGGCAACTCGACCGGGCCGATGAAAAACGCACTATTCTACAGACCTACCAGCAACGCATCCAACAAACCGCCGGCGAATTATCGCTACCCATAATAGAACCGGAACAATGGCGTTATCGGAAGGTCAGGCTCAGCGGTCGATTCGACAATGAAAGACAGCTGCTGTTGGACAATCAGGTAAGCAGGGGGCAGGTCGGGCTTAATGTACTGACCCCGTTCAAATTGCGATACCAAGAACAGATAGTATTGATCGACAGGGGCTGGCTGCCCCTGGGCAATGATAGATCCCAGTTACCCGATATCAAGGTAACGGCCGAGGTCGTCACCCTGGAGGGCACGATCTACACACCTTATAAAAAAGGTTTGCGTCTAGGTGAACTGGATGAGAGGAATGCCCACAGCTGGCCGAGGTTGATCCAGTATCTGGATTTCGACGAGATCTCTCAACGTCTGGGCTATCCGATCGCCCCATTGACCATAAGACTCGATCCTGCATCCTCACTTGGCTACCATCGTGAATGGCCTCCTATACCGATCACACCCGATACCCATACAGCTTACGCGATACAATGGTTCACCCTTGCAGGGGTGTTAATCATCATTTATCTGACCTTGAGCCTTAAAAGAAACAACGCTTCAGTTTAGTTTACCTAACATCTGCACAACATCTTCGGACCTGACAATGACAACTAACCAGGCTAAGGTAAAAACCAGCAGGAGAACTGCCATCTGGCTAATGGTCGTCTCTCTCGCCCCTCTGGTTCTAGCAACCCTATTCTATCTCTTCCCTGGCTACCTGCCCTGGACGGGTACCAAGAATCATGGAAAACTCATCGATCCACCCCGACCACTGCTGCCTTTCGAGGCCAAAACGAATCAGGGCGAACCACTCTTGCTACAAGATATAAAGGGGAAATGGACCTTGCTCTATCTTGGAACAGGCGAATGTGACCTCTATTGCGAAGCCAGCTTATTCAAAGCCCGTCAGGCGCGCCTCGCCCAGGGTGAGAACCTGCATCGGGTACAACTTCTGTATTTGCTACCTCATGGAGAATCGATAGAGAAGTTAGGCCCAATTATAGACAATCATTCGCGTATGACCCTGGCGACACTTGAGAAAAACAAGCTAGACCCAGTCCTACAAACATTCGGGGAATCACCGTTAGATAAACTCTATCTCATCGATCCACTGGGAAATCTCATGATGCATTACCCCAAAGATGCTAACGCCAAAGGTATTGTAAAAGATTTAAAACACTTGCTGCGGGCTTCGAGAATAGGCTGATCTTAGTCGGGTTTGCGCGGCATAACCCGACATAATGTAACCATTCAGACCCCCTCCTCAAATCCCCTCCCCCTCAGGGAGAGGGTTAGGGTGAGGGGTTACGACATAACTACTGTGACATTATCTCCTGAATAGCACCAAATTCCCGTATCCAGGATTTCCGCGGGGCAAAATGGACCGCGGCCTTTTCGGCATCATCACGAGTTTCGAAGCTACCGTAGATGGCCACATACCTCTCCTTGCCTTTTATTCTGCTTCGATAATAGGCAAAAACACCCGGCTGGGATTGTTTCTTGATCAGCGATTTGACTGCCTGCTCACTGCTTAGCGCGGCCAATTGTAATGTGAGATGTTTAGGGTTACGCTTGCTGATCCATCTACCGTTTTCAGTATAGGGCAGCTCCTTGCTTGCCGGCGAGCGCCTTGGCTTAGATTTCTTTTCAGTACCCATTGCAGGACGCGCGACTGTCGTAGAGACCGAGGCATCGCCGCTTATACATTGGGCAACGGCTAATTCCTTGCCTTGTTTGACCTGTCGATATTTTTCCCAAAAAGCAGCATCGATTTTTTTATGCGACTGGCGAACATCATCTCTACGGTATCGGCTCACCTGAGATGGTCCACCGTTGTATGCGGAATAAGAGGCACGAGCCAGATTCGATAGGCCGCCGACTTTTTTGTGCTCCTTACGCTTCAAAGCATAACTGACCATGTATTTGAACAGAATTTCGCTTCCGGCACGGGCATTATAGGTAATGTCCCAGCGTAACTTTTGGGGTGAATAAAAACCACGCCACACCCGAGCGTTGATTTGTAACAGGCCAAGGTCACCAGACCCGGAAACGAGGGGAACGATTTTGCGCTTTTCTACAACGTATTGACGCCAACAACTTTCTTGCCAGGCGGTCGCAAGCATTAGTTCACGGAACACATGAGCGTGTTCCTGAGCCATCGACGAAGAATGGATTCGGGCATCGGCCTGCTCCAACAACAGTTTCCGAATCTCGAGTAAGTAGGACTCCAATTCCACGTTGCTTGGGACCCAGCGATTCAAACGATCCCTTGGGGTGGTGGTTGCCGCGGTTGCTGAACGGATCAGCTGCAGATTAAAACTGTAGGGTTCACCTTGTAAAGAGGGGTCTTGCGGGTTTCCTATATCAAACAGTTTCTGCAGCTCCTGATCGATTTCATCCATATACTTAAGTGGATCGACGGACGGATTATTATTCAGCAGACGAGCCAAACGCCTCAGCCCATCAGTGGATATCTCCAATCCCACGGCAGGGCCCAGACGATCCAGTGCCTTGAGAGCATCAGCCGCTGTCATAAACGATAAAAAAGGCAGCAGACCCTGTTCGGGTAATTCAGCACTGATTTCCTCCAACACTGGTTCCAGTCGTTCCCAACTACGGATAAATAATTGCTTCACCGGATCGGTTCCGCTGTCGGTATTCTCGACCAGCGTGGAGTCTAACTGGTAACGTGCATCCAGAAGTATCTCCAACAGGGCCAAACGAAGTGCTGCTGAGCGAGTAACCGCCGCCGCTTGCTTGATGACGAACGTCAGAAAGACATCCCAGGTCTGAAGCCTTTGCTCCAGCTGTTGAATTTCAACGGCGCTAAGTGTCGGCTCCGGCTCGATCTGCTGAAGCTCTCCAACATCGATTTCCAGATCAACTTGCAGACCTTCAGGTCGAACCGCAATGCGCCTGATGCGCAGGCTGTCGATCATGACAGCCATACGTTCTACCGAATAATGGGGTAAAACAGAAGGCAATAGGGTTTTCAACTGATGGGTTGCAGGTCTCAGATCCAGCATGAACTGATTCAACACCTGATAAAATTGCTTCTCAAATGCTTTGAATATTAGGTTGTCGGATAACAATCTGTCCTGTTGATCGTAGAGCTGGGCGTCTTGCACCAGGAACTGTACCGACAACGGCTGACCGCTTGCCATTGCCGGCGTGCCCGTGAAAACAGTGCGTCCCTTCCATTGCGCAATATTCGAACAGTCACCCGTTATACTTGTACCGATTGCGGTGGACGT
The DNA here is from genome assembly GCA_024222475.1 of Gammaproteobacteria bacterium. GTDB lineage: Bacteria > Pseudomonadota > Gammaproteobacteria > JAAEPA01 > JAAEPA01 > JAAEPA01. Next base: position 3,651 of record JAAEPA010000718.1, read on the forward strand.
CTGGACGTCAATACGTAGTAATTCGCCTTGCGCGGACAACTGGGGGCTTGAAAAGGCGACAGTCGTGCAACCATCATCATCCAATGAATATTGCGCACTATTTTCTGGTCCATTGAACATCCCACGCTCCATGAGAAACTGCAGCTGCGGGTAGTGGACAAAAATAGGTATGGCTACCGTTTCAGCTTGGGTCTGTAACGGATTTACTATCAGGGCCAAGAACAGAACAATGCGGATAAGCCGTGACAAAATCATCCTCCGGTTGCGAATGATTATACCCTTGACGGATGGGTTTTCGTGTGCGCAGAGTGCGTCGAGTTTGTTGCAGAGCAAGACGGAATACGTAAGGCATAGTTTTTTCTATGGTTTTCGTTTTCTAACGCCGCTATGCGGCAAAGGCGATGGGCTATGGGTCCTGAAAACTCATTCGTCATGAGTATAAACCTTAAAAATTGAAACCAAGACCGGTAGTGTAAAATACCGTTCCATCGCCGGCGCTCTCTCGGACATTAAACTGATAGGACGCACTCACCAGGATAAACGTCTTTGGCTTGACATAGTACTTGATTCCCCCTTCAGGCCCGCCACTGAACGCTTCCTTGACACTATCGCCGTAGACGGCACCGAAACTTAAACCCAGGAAAGGCTGCCAATGGTCATGGTCGAAGTGATAATCGAAAAATATGCGGGTGCCACCACTGAAGTTCGTGCCACCTGCTTCGGTGTTGGATAAGCCCACGTTTTGCCGAAGCCCCATTTCAAATTTCTTGCTGTTGAACCATCCAATGCTCGCATCAAGACTGTATGCCGTCGTATCAAATCCGCTATCGCTGGTGCCCGTACCGGACAGGGTGAATTCACGATCCCCCGTTTCTGGTGCAGCCATAACCATGGTAGAGACACCGCTCATCCCGAGGGCGAGGATACCGATTAATTTCTTTATTTTCATACTTTACGCACTCCTGTTTAGTTTTCTTATAACAGAACATTGGTGCGCACGGCGCACCATTTATTATTTAATTTCTGACTATCTATAGCGATCGAAACACAAGTAAGGTAACGATAACACACTGCGCCAAAATATCAGCCGGCTCAAAGCAGGATAGGGAAGTGTGTAGGTAGCATTGCTAAGCGGACCCCCGCCCTTTACCGGCGGCAATTCTCATTCTCAAGGCATTGAGCTTGATAAATCCTGCGGCGTCTTGCGGTACAAAGGCGCCGGCATCATCTTCAAAAGTCGCAATATTCTCGTCAAAAAGGCTATCGTCTGACTTACGGCCTAGGATAGTGATATTCCCTTTGTACAATTTAAGCCGCACCACACCATTTACAAACTGCTGTGACTGGTCAATCATGGTCTGCAACATCGTGCGTTCTGGCGACCACCAATAGCCATTGTAAATGAGAGACGCATAACGCGGCATCAACTCATCCTTCAGGTGCATGACTTCTCGATCCAGGGTAATGGATTCCATTGCCCGATGGGCCCGCAGAATTATCGTACCACCCGGGGTGTCATAGCAGCCCCGCGCCTTCATCCCTACATAACGGTTTTCAACAATATCACTCCGACCAACACCGTTTTCACCACCCACCCTGTTCAGACCGTCAAGCACTTGTGCAGCTGACAAGGCCTTACCATCGATGGCAACGATATCGCCGTGGCTGAACGTGAGTTCGATAATCGTTGACGTATCAGGTGCTGACTCAGGTGACACGGAACGAAGCCACATGTCCTCGTCCGGCTCAGCCCAGGGATCTTCAAGGATATCGCCTTCATAGGAGGTATGGAGTAAGTTTGCATCCATCGAATAGGGGGATTTCTTGCCAAGCTTGCTATCCACGGGAATGTCATGTTTCTCACAATAAGCCATCAATGCATCGCGGGAGGTCAGGTCCCACTCACGCCACGGTACAATGACCTGGATGTCGGGCTTCAGGGCATAGGCACCTAATTCAAAACGTACCTGATCATTCCCCTTACCGGTCGAGCCATGGGAAATTGCATCGGCGTTTGTCTCGTTCGCAATTTCAATCAAACGCTTAGCTATCAGCGGACGAGCAATCGAGGTGCCGAGAAGATACTCGCCTTCATAGAGCGTGTTAGCGCGAAACATAGGAAACACATAATCACGTACGAATTCTTCCTTGAGATCTTCCACATAGATCTCTTTAACACCGAGGGCGCGTGCTTTTGCTCGGGCGGGCTCGACCTCCTTTCCCTGGCCGATATCAGCGGTAAAGGTGACAACTTCACATTGATAGGTCTCCTGTAACCATCTCACAATAACCGAGGTATCCAGCCCCCCTGAATAAGCCAATACCACCTTACTGACATCTATCATCTATGTTTATCCCGAATAATTTGTAGGTTTTTTTAATCTTTCCTGAATCCTAGAACGACTGGCTGAACCAACAATCATTCATTACCACCACCAATGAAACGATAGACCATGGCGCCCAGTATCGCTCCCGCAATCGGAGCAACCCAGAACAGCCACAGCTGGGAAACCGCCCAATCTCCGGCGAATAATGCAACGCCCGTGCTGCGTGCGGGATTAACCGATGTATTGGTTACGGGAATACTAATCAGATGAATCAATGTTAGCCCGAGACCGATGGCGATCGGGGCAAAGCCTTGTGGGGCTCGCGAATCAGTCGCGCCCAGAATGATGATCAGGAACATCATGGTCATGACGACTTCAGTGATCAGCGCGGCTAGTAACGAATAATTACCTGGTGAATGGGCACCGTAACCGTTGGACGCAAAACCGGCGGATACATCGAAACCCGCTTTGCCACTGGCGATGAGATATAGCACAGCTCCCGCTACGATGGCACCCAATACTTGAGCAACGATGTACGGTAAGAGCTCTTTTGCAGAAAACCGCCCGCCTGCCCAAAGCCCGATGGAAACCGCGGGATTGAGGTGACAGCCTGAGATATGTCCGATCGCATAAGCCATCGTTAGTACCGTCAAACCAAAGGCTAGGGATACCCCCAACAGGCCGATGCCCACCTCTGGAAATGCCGCAGCCAGCACTGCACTTCCGCACCCCCCAAGAACCAACCAAAATGTTCCAAAGAACTCAGCGCCATACTGTTTCATTTGTATCTCCTCTCTTTTTTATATAAGGTAACACGCCAAATTTTG
>JAAEPA010000719.1 GCA_024222475.1 Gammaproteobacteria bacterium
GGGGTCATTGGGGTCAGACTCTTGGCAGACTCTTGGGGTCAGACTCGTGGCAGACTCTTGGGGTCAGACTCGAATTAATTCCTGTTATTTGCTACTTTGTTAAATGCCAGGCTCAACATATCATCCAACGAGGGAATAATCGTGAGCCGATATTTGCCGCTGTCGATGACTATCCGTTCTACCTGGAATGTTTGCAGGATGCGGCAAAGCGCTATGAACTCTCGATTCATGCCTATGTTTTGATGACCAATCATGTACATATACTAGTGAGCCCCAAAATGAAAGAGAGCATTCCGAAGAAGATTGAACAATTGTCAGAACGGCGTACAACACCAAAACCTAGAGGGCAACCGAAGAAAATGAGGGAGGATAAGTAATTAATTCGTGACCCCAATACTGCTCCAATACTGCTTTGTCATTATTGCTTATTCTGGCAATCATAATTTTGTTATTCGGTACCAAGAAATTACGCAATATTGGTGGTGATTTGGGTGGTGCCATAAAAAGCTTTAAAAATTCCATGTCCAGTGGGGAACCCGCAAAGGGGGCGAAACCTGAGGAAGAAAAAAAGCTAGACGATGTCGGTGGTCGGATAATAGATGCCGAAGTCAAAACCAAGGAAAACAACAAGGTTTGAGTATGGGCCTATACTGAGTGTGTAGCCAGCTGACTCGAATGGGTATCGTCAATGTTTGATTTCGGTTTCTGGGAGCTCATTCTTGTTATGGTAGTAGCCTTGTTGGTCGTAGGGCCAGAGCGCCTGCCTGGACTCGCCAAACAGGCTGGTTTATGGGTCGGCAAGGCCAAGCGATTTATCAATAGTGTACGATCTGATATCGAACGAGAGATACGGGCCGACGATCTAAAAAAAATGCTCAACCAACAACAAGACGAAATTCAAGAGCTCAAGGGCATGATTGCGGAAACCCATTCACAGGTGAAGACCGAGCTCAATCAATCAGAAGACTTGGTAAAGGAATCGGTCGAGCATCAGCTTCAATCGAAATCCACATCAACCCCTCCTAATCATCAACCAAGGCAAGAACCATTCTCTGTAACGAGCGATAATGACGCAGAACAATCAAAGGGAAGCAGAAACAAATAAGGAACAGTCCTTTATCTCCCACTTGATTGAGCTGCGTGACCGGCTGTTGCGCAGTGTGGTGGGGGTAATGATCATATTCATCATTTTATTCCCGTTTGCCAATCCGCTGTATACTTTACTGTCGGGTCCTCTGACCAAACACCTGCCGGAAGGCAGTTCTATGATAGCGATTGAGGTGGCATCCCCTCTTCTGATCCCTCTAAAAATGGTGTTGTTGCTGTCGGTGGTGATTGCCGTCCCGTGGCTACTGTATCAGGCATGGTCGTTTATCGCCCCGGGGCTTTACCAACACGAACGCCGCTTAGCGGCCCCCATTTTGATCTCTAGCACGTTGCTTTTCTATCTAGGTATGGCCTTCGCCTATTTTGTGGTTTTTCCATTGGTCTTTGGGTTCTTCACCAGTACCGCGCCGGAAGGGGTCGCGGTGATGACCGATATTGGCAAGTATCTCGATTTTATTATCCTAATATTTCTGGCATTTGGATTGGCCTTTGAGGTACCCATCGTGACGGTAGTATTGGTGAAAATGGAAGTTACCTCACCGCAGGCGTTAGCCAAGAAAAGGCCTTATGTCATAGTAGGTGCATTTGTCATTGGCATGTTTCTTACTCCTCCTGATATTATTTCTCAAGTTATGCTTGCCGTACCCGTATGGTTGCTGTTTGAGATGGGGTTGTTTTTTTCGAGATTCATACTTAATCCCCAGGATGAAGCTAAATATAGCCAAAATGGCGATGTTGATAGATATAGACCTTTGACGGAGGAGGAGATGGAGGCTGAATTGGATTCAATAGAGCGGGATGAAGGCAAGGAAAAATAAACCGGCAAGAAAGGGGGCTTTTCGCAAAGCAATGATTCGCGTTAGCGAGTCCGCGCCTCCCCCACCACAAGGCTAGCAGAGCCTTGTGGTTTTGCCCGGTGAAAACCGAGGGGTTAGAAGATCTCAAGCAGAAGTGAGTTAGGCGAAGACTTTATTGAGAGTCGCAACGACATGTTCACAGGCGTCAGCGCATTCTCTGCACTCGGTATGTTGTTTATCATGTTTACGACATTCTTTTTCGCAGTCGGTACATACTTGCTTGCAAATCTTAGCAAAATCCTTGGCGTATGTAGAATTGGCGGATAGGAGATATGAATAAGCTGTGCAGATTGCGTCCATTTCGTGAACCTTCGAAGCACAGTCCGCCAAAGTAGTGTCCCCCTCCTGAAAGGCAACTAAGCAGTGAGCAATGCAGCGCTGGCCTTTATCGACGCAGGCGTTAACTGCATCGAGAAGCTTAGGATGTCTCGGCGCATGGTTCTCATGTCGGTGTCCTGGTTTGTCCCCGGCAAATGTCATGCCACTCGCTAGAACTGACGCAACAGCGCCAGTACTGATGAGCAAGTCACGACGGGAGATTCCATTGGTACTACTATGCGTTGGGTATTTTTCTTTTGACATTCCGCCTCCTTTGTGTGGTATGAGTAGCTATTTAGACCAACTTAATTTTTTTGTGAGTTCTATAGCAGATGAGGCCCTATAGCTAGTCTGAAATTAAGGGGCCGATCAGAATGATCGCTCCCTGAAGAACTATAACATAGTGTACTGAATTAGCTCAATAATCACTCACTCCCTCAGCGATTCAGAACGTGATCTTAGCATGAGCCAGCAAGGCTACCGAGCAATTGTCAGGCAAGACAATGCCTTACTCTTTCTGCACAACAGGTCCAGATTTTGTTGGCGTTGAAAAAGTGGGGTACAACTGAAGTGGTCTAATGGACATGTACAACCCAGTTAAGCATCATTGACTTAACTGAGGTAGAGAAGAATGACAACGAGAAAGAAATATTCAAAAGAATTCAAGTTGGATGCGGTCAGCCTTGTTCTTGAGCAGGGTTATACCCGAAAAGAAGCGGCAGTCAGTTTGGACATCAATCGGCAAATGCTTGGGCGCTGGGTGAATGAGCATCAGACAGAAGATGGGCAGGCCTTTCGTGGTAATGGTAAATTGACACCCGAACAGGAAGAAAACAGGAAACTCAAGGCCCAGGTAAAACGCCTTCAAATGGAGAGGGACATATTAAAAAAAGCGACGGCATTCTTTGCAGCAGAAACGAAGTGAAATATTCGTTCATCACCCAACATAAGAATGCCTATCCCATCAGTCTGCAATGTCAAGTTCTGGGTGTGAGCCGTAATGGCTATTACCAATATCAGAGGAACCAGGAGAACAAGCCGGACACCCCTATCCATCAAGAGATGCTGGAATGGGTCGAGAATATTGCCAAAAGTTCAGACTACACCTATGGCAGTCGTAGGATGAAAAAAGCCTTGAATGTGCTGGGCTATCCGGTGAGCCGGAACAAGGCGAGGAAATTGATGCGAGAGGCCAATGTGCAGGCGCGTCAGCGCAGGAAATACAAGGTGACGACCAACAGCAATCACCGTCAGCCCGTCTTTGACAACCTGCTCAACCGCGAATTTGAGGTTGGCCAACCGAATCAGGCCTATGCAGCGGATGTGACCTATATCTGGACGCAGGAAGGCTGGCTCTATCTGGCGGTGGTAATTGATCTATGTTCACGCAAGGTCGTTGGCTGGAGCATGAGTTCCAGGATGAAGGCGCAGCTTGTCTGTGACGCATTGTACATGGCGATCTGGCGTCGGCGCCCGGAAGCTGGATTGATTCACCACTCGGATCGTGGTTCCCAGTATGCGAGCAAGGCCTTCCGGCGATTACTGAAAGCCCATGGCATCAAGGGCAGCATGAGTAGGAAGGGAGACTGTTGGGATAACGCCGTGGTTGAGAGCTTCTTTGGCAGTTTGAAGCAGGAGCGCGTGCAGTGGAGAAACTACCAGGCTCGTTACGAGCCCAAAGGGTGGAAGTTTTGGATCGAGCGTCCAGGGTCCGACCAGTCTTATGAACACCCTCCCCGGATCAGGATGATAGAAACCGATTTCAGGCTGCGAAAACCGGGGAATTGGAATGAGCTTTTTCTCCTCTTCTAAATCAAACACATGATGACATGTTTCGCCAATTATCCGGCAACAAGCCCCCCTTTTCCAATCAGGCCTCTTCCGGTCGACTCACCGCCTTGGGCAACACCGTCCTCACCAGCCGCCGGCACAGGGTGTAGATCCGCCGAAAATGATCGAGTACCTCCATCTCCACCCGCAGCACCGGTAGACGGCTCTTCTCCACGACCAGCTTTTCGGCCTGATGCCTCAAGGCCTCCTGAATCTGGTGATTGATCTCGCCCTTGATCGCCATCACCTGCTGGGCTGCCCGCTGATCGTCGTCCTTCACCGCCCGCACCGCACTATCAAAGGCCTCCATGAGCGCCTCGTACAGATCCCTGAGCATCAGCTGCATGGCCTCACTGGCCTCGATCTCCTCATCAATAACCTTGTGTCCGATACGAACCAATTCGACCTGGATAAGATTACCGAGGCTTTCCATGTTGTCCAGCGCGGTCATGAGCAGGAACATCTCCCGGTCCTGTTTGTCGGTCAATGACTCCTTGCCCGCTCGGCTCAGATAGCTGAGGATATGCTCGTGCAGGAGGTCGATCTGATCATCCATCTTGGTGACCTCCTCAAACAAGTCGCGATCTCTGTTAGCAAAGGCCTCATCGACCTTCGCGAACATGGCCTTGACGATCTCACCCATGTGGCCCAGCTCCATGCGCACCCGCTGCAGGGCGAGCGAGGGTGTCTCGAAAAGCATATCGTCCAGATATTTGGGCCTGATGATCTGTTTCTCGTCTTCTGGCACATCGGGTATCAGCCATTCAACAAAGCGGGCGAAATAGGTAGTGAACCATATGAATATCAGGGTGTTGGCCACATTGAACACGGTGTGCGCATTGGCAATCTCGCGCGGGACCTCGGCGGCCAGGCGTTCCTTTCCCTGCAGCTCGGGATAGGAGGGAGAAATTGTGCTCACGAATTCAGCCAGGTAATCGATGAAAAACACCCACAGTAACACCCCGGCAATATTGAACGCGATATGTACTCCCGCTGCACGCACCGCGGCACGTGGCTTGCCGATCGCGGCCAGCACCGCCGTAGCGCAGGTGCCGATATTTGAACCGAAGGCCAGCGCGATACCGGCAGGCAGACTCATCAGACCCTCACTGGCCATGACGATGGCGATCCCCGTGGTTGCCGCCGAAGACTGCACCAGGGCGGTGAACACCGCGCCCACCAGAATACCGAGGATGGGATTCTCCATCTTGACCATCAGCTCCAGAAACGGCTCATAGCTGCGCAGCGGGTTCATCGCATCGCTCATCACACCCATGCCGTAAAATATCAGGCCCAGACCCATGATCATTGACCCGTAATGGCGGGCCTTGTCCCCCTTACCGGTGAACAGCATGAGGAAACCTATGACTACCCCGACCAGGGCATACTGGGTGACATTGAAGGCGACGATCTGCGCCGTCATCGTGCTGCCGATATTGGCCCCGAA
>JAAEPA010000720.1 GCA_024222475.1 Gammaproteobacteria bacterium
CCCGGATATTTCATGAATTTGCGCGATGATCGCGTAGAGATTTGTTTTCACAAGGGATTTTGCGAAGGAGCGGGGTATCCACGATTACAGCCGACTGAGCAACAACCTTGTGGAAACAGGGATCAAGCGAGGGCGTGTGCAATTTGTGAAATATCCGAGTTAAGAATGCGGATTAAATAACTTTCCTAACTGGCGCCGAAGACGGACGATAGGGCAAGCCAGATAGAGAAGTTATTTCGGTAGCATTCCTTATTACTCCATCACCCTAACCCCCCGGCAGAGACATTATTCCTCAGCGGCATGCAATGCCTGTTCGATATCGGCGACGATATCATCGATATGCTCGATTCCTAACGATAGTCTCACCATGTCTCCCGATACACCTGCTTTTTTGAGTTCTTCCTCATTGAGCTGACGGTGTGTGGTGGTGGCCGGGTGACAGGCCAGTGAACGTGTGTCGCCGATGTTGACCAGGCGTACGATGAGTTGTAAGGCATCGATGAACCGGGCCCCGGCCTCACGTCCGCCTTCGATACCGAAGCTCAGGATGCCGGCCGCCTTCCCACCCATATACCTCTGTGCCAGCTGATGATCCGGATGATCCGGCAGGCCGGCGTAATTCACCCATGTGACTTGGGCATGTTGCTTGAGGTATCGGGCCACGGTGAGGGCGTTTTCGCAGTGTTTCTCCATGCGTAGGGGCAGGGTTTCTATACCCTGAAGAATAAGAAAGCTGTTGAAAGGGGACATGGCCGAGCCCATGTTGCGTAAAGGGACGACTCGAGCCCGGGCGATGTAAGCCGCCTCTCCCAGGGCCTCGGTGTAAACGACGCCATGATAAGAGGGGTCGGGTTCGTTCAGGCAGGCAAAGCGATCCTTGTGTTCGGCCCATGGAAAGCGGCCGGAATCGACCAGAATACCCCCGATACTGTTGCCATGACCGCCCATGTATTTGGTGAGCGCATGTACCACGATATCGGCCCCGTGCTCGAAGGGCCGACAAAGATAGGGCGTAGGCACGGTGTTGTCCACGATCAAGGGGACGCCATGGCTATGGGCTATATCCGCCAGGATTCCGAAATCGACGATATTACCTGATGGGTTGCCTATGGACTCGCAGAACACCGCCCTGGTTTTGTCATCGATCAAGGCATCCAGAGCCCGATGATCTCCGGCATCAGCGAAGCGAACCTCTATCCCCAGCCGCGGGAGGGTGTGTGCGAATAGGTTGTAGGTGCCGCCATAGAGCTGCGAGGTGGTGACGATGTTATCACCCGATTCGGTGATGGTGAAAATAGCGTACGTGGTTGCCGCCATCCCCGAGGCCAGGGCCAAGGCTCCCACCCCGCCTTCCATGGCGGCGACACGTTTTTCTAGCACGTCGCTGGTGGGGTTCATGATACGGGTATAAATATTTCCTTCGACCTTGAGGTCGAACAGATCCGCACCATGTTGAGTGCTATCAAAGGCGTAAGAGGTCGTCTGATAGATAGGTACGGCTACGGCCTTGGTAGTAGGTTCTGGTGAATAACCGCCATGAATGGCAATGGTCTCCAGTTTCATATTATTAGCTCCTGTGATTACAATGGGCCTTCCTTTTTAGATTCAGCTGCGGCGGGATCTTCGATAGGCTTTGACGGTTCTTGCGTTGTATCAGACCGTGGTTCTGATGCTGCAGCGGGGCTGGAGTTTGGGTCTGCTTCATTTACAGTTCCAGGTTGATCTTTTGGTGCCTCTATTTGTGAAGTGCCACCGGCCCTATTTGGTTGAGCGGCGGTATCCGCCTTGGTTACCTCATTTGCTTTGGTGGAGGGCGCAGAATGGGATCCGGGTTCGGTCGCTAAGCCTGGGTCGTCTGTGCTGGTTCGCGGACCTAACCGTTGCCTCTGCCCAGGACCAAAACCCTGTCCGTGACCGAGGCTTTGTCTAGGACCGAAGCCTTGTCTAGGACCGAGGCCTTGTCTAGGACCGAAGTCCTGCTCGGAGCCGAAACCCTGCTCGTGACCGAAGCCTTGTCTGGGACCGAAGCCTTGTCCGTGACCGAGGCCTTGTCTAGGACCGAAGCCTTGTCTAGGACCGAAGTCCTGCTCGGAGCCGAAACCCTGCTCGTGACCGAAGCCTTGTCTGGGACCGACATCCTGCCCGTGACCGAAGCCTTGCCCGGGACCGAAATCCTGTTCGGGACCGAAGCCTTGTCCGGGACCGAAACCCCGTTCATGACTTTGGCTCGGTCCGGGTCCGAAGTCAGGTGCACCACCAAGGTTTGGGCCCGGTCTTGGGCCGAATCCAGGTTCACCCGCAGCCGAGTGTCTTTGTGCAAACCTCTGGGCAAGCTCTTCAGCCTGCTTAGTGATTGTGCGTCTTCTTTCCTCTAGATAATTCTGCAATTGTTCATGAGATAGTTCATGTATCTTTGCCCGTTGTTCCGCAATGGATGACAGATCGTCAAGGGCGCGTTGCTGAATCGTTTCGTGATGTCTAGCCAGTGCCGCCTGTTCTTCCAGAGCTTTTTGCAGGAACTCTTCATGATGTTGTTCCAGTCGGCTGCGCTGTTCCTCGGCACGCTTGCGCATGTCCTCGTAATGTTGAATCATCTTGTCCTCTTTATCGAGGGCTTGCTGAAGTAACTCTTGATGATGTTTCTGTAGATAGGCTCGCTGCTCCTCTGCTTGTTTGCGCATATTTTCATGCCGTACGGCACGCTGGGCCTGCCAATCTTCCATGCGTTTGAGTCTTTCCTCTTGGCGCTGTTGAAGGTAGGCCTGTCGGTCGGTCGTAGGGGTGGGTGCGTTATCAGCGCCGGGGGCACCATAAGAGGGGTCTTCGGCCAAGACTGATTGCCCCATGATCAGAGTCGTTAAGGAAAGGGCCGTAATGAGCATTCTTTTCATTAAGAACGTTCTCCTTCAGGTTTGATGATTAAGTGATATGCTTCGAGATGTGATATTCTTTCGTGGATATGTCCTGGGATTGCTGGGCAGTGATTTTCGCTACAAACGGCGATTGAATAGTCACACGATATCTAAGATAACCTATTTTGAGGCTTGTGGACATTCATACGGGACATTTCCGAGCAAAATGAAGTTAGCCCGTATTAGACGACAGCGGAGAAAGTCGGCGGGAACAAGGGATCAGTAAAGCGGGGAACAAGCGGGTGCGGTGGTTGGTGGTGGAGCTGGCGTGGAGCTGGTTGCGGTACCAACCGGACAGCGGACTGAGTCGGTGGTTCCAGGAGCGTTTTGGCCGAGGAGGCAAGCGGATGCGGCGGATCGGCATCGTGGCCCTGGCTCGGCGGTTACTGGTGACCTTGTGGCGCTACCTGGAATTTGGCGAGTTGCCGGAAGGTGCCGATTTGTCCCCGGCGAGATAGAATAGAGAGCGGTGTTTTCGGTTTGCCGAAGATGTCCAAGCAAACCCCTGGAATAGGAGGCGAAGTCTGACAGAGAAATTCCACGTTTGGTGAAGGCGCCCGTAACCCAACCTGGTGTTGCATACGGTAACACCGTCACG
>JAAEPA010000721.1 GCA_024222475.1 Gammaproteobacteria bacterium
CCTTCCGGCATATGGCAGACTGCACATACCCGGTAGACTTCTCGTCCATTGTCGATATCCGGGGTCAGGTGGATGGCATCTTCAACCTGTTTCGCGGCCTGGTTGATACCCTGTTCCGCGATGGGCTGGTCTATCATCAGCAGACAGGTGAGCGTTACGCCCAAGATACGTCGTACCATCCTTATCACCTCCATAATCGTAATTATTTTGTAACTATTCATGGCATTCTGCCATGGTTGCCCATATCAGGTGCCATTTTATGCCATGAATTTTTTGATGTATGCCCTGGAACAGCTATGAGATTGTCTCAACGAGCTTCTCTACGCGATATCAGGACCGGTCGGCCATGGAAACCTAGCGAGGCTTCGCCTCAGACCAACGCGTCATGGAATCTTTTGACGCAGGAATTCGCCAATAAGATTTCAGCACGAAGGACACGAAGGATACGAAGGACACGAAGGACACGAAGGACACGAAGGACACGAAGGACACGAAGAAAAACAATACATTCTTCGTGTCCTTCGTGGTTGATTTCTGTCCGCGGCATTCTGCGACGAAACAATTCGACTCACTTGTAAAGATCTTGGCCGCTCAAGGAAATCTAGTCCCGCCGGCTCGCTCCGGTATCGATTTGTCGGGGGTGTCCAATGCGCTGATCCTACTCCGCCATCATTTCCATCCTTTGGGAGATCCATCCAACGGAACGCGTCAGGGTGAATATCACGGCAAGCATATCGCACGGTATCCCGGTGCAGCCCACGTTGGGACAGGGCTTGCATTCGATGTTGCATACATCTTCCTATGCAATGCGCCCCAGATGGAAGCGGGTGGATTCACAGCCAAGGAGTCATCCAAGAGTAAGTTCCCGGTATTGCGCCGCAATGTCGTTCGTCTTCAAGGCGCGGCGAAGGGCGCATAGCAGGGCCTATGTAACCGTAGCCGCAACGCCGAAGACGGACGACAGGGCAAGCAAGATCGGGAAGCTATACTTGGATGACTCCCAAGTACGGATGGCTGAAATTTGTTGCAATATCCCTTTTCTTGCAGTTATGTTCATA
>JAAEPA010000722.1 GCA_024222475.1 Gammaproteobacteria bacterium
ATAAAATTATTTTTTCTATCGCCCTGATATTCACCGTTTTAATTTATGGCCAAATGGCCGCAGCCGCCGATCCCACGGATAATATTCGCCTCAAATTGGCTACGCTGGTGCCGGGCATGAACCCCGATAGCATAGAGGCCACCCCTGTCAAGGGACTTTACGAGGTTGCCTATGGGGCTCAGGTCATGTATTTCAGCGGCGATGGGCGTTATATGTTGCGCGGCAATCTGATCGACCTTGATCAACGCAAAGACCTTACCGAGAAGACCCGTAATAAGGCCCGCAAAGCGGCCTTGGCGAAGCTTGGCAAGGAGGACATGATTGTTTTTTCACCCAAGCAAATCAAGCATACGATTACGGTATTCACCGATATTGATTGTCCCTACTGCAGGAAGCTACATGCAGAGATGGAGGAATACAAACAGGCTGGGATCGAGGTGCGTTACCTCCTGTTTCCGCGCGCCGGAGTTAAAACTCCAAGCTATGAAAAGGCGGTGAGTGTTTGGTGTGCGGATGATAAAAATAAAGCGCTCACCGATGCTAAGCAGGGAACTAAGGTGGATACCAAAGATTGTAAGAACCCCATTGAAGCACAGATGAATCTTGGTCAACTGGTGGGCGTTACCGGGACTCCGGCGATCATATTGGAAGACGGTGAGATGTTGCCCGGCTATCGTCCCGCTAAACAGCTGGCGATGATGCTGGACGAATTGGCCGCCGATGTGCAAAAGGGGGAGGCTGAAAGCAGGACTAATTGAGGACTCGCATCCGCGGTATCAGCTGCGACTCAGGCGCGAGCCAATATCCGCTCGCGCCTGCTTGAGCACGGAGGCGCGGTCGATACTTGCCAG
>JAAEPA010000723.1 GCA_024222475.1 Gammaproteobacteria bacterium
AGGCCAAACAGAAGAACGCGGTGATCCTGTTTACCGATGAAGCCTCCTTTGCGATGTGGGGTTCGTTGGGACGCACCTGGGCACCGTGCGGGCAACAGCCGACGCTCAAGACGAAGGGGCAACGCAAAGGGTTGAAGATGTTCGGGGCCATCGACTTCCACAGCGGGGCGTTTTATTACCATGAGGCCCGTTCTTATAAGCTCAGTGCCAAGGCCCTGAAAGGGCTTCACAATGACGGCTTGCCCAGCGAGGTAACGAGCGGCCTTAAAGCGCTTATTGGCATCGTCTATTCCACCCAAGCTCAGTTTATCGATGCGCTCCAGTACGCCCTGGGGACGGTGTGGAACGAACGCTATCAAACCGCCCTGCTTCAAGCGGCGGCTGATAACGGTAAGTTTAATACCGATACCTACCTCGAATTCTTAAACCAACTGTTGACGCAGATTGAGTCACCGATCATCTTGGTCGAAGACAGCGTCTCCTATCATCGCAGTCAGGCCGTCCAACAGTTCCAGACCGAGAATGCGCAACGCCTTCATAAGGTGCCCCTGCCGACCTTCTCGCCGGATTTCAATCCAATTGAGAAATTATGGAAAAATACCAAACGCGATGCCACCCATTTGAAGTATTTCAAATCCTTTGACGAATTACGTGCTTCCGTGCTGACGGCGTTTCGCCGCTATCTCGAAGACGCCGCCAAGGTCATTGGCGTGATGAAAAAATTACGCGCTCACGCTGGCTTGGCGTAAACTGCTCAGCGGCGTCTAA
>JAAEPA010000724.1 GCA_024222475.1 Gammaproteobacteria bacterium
AAGGCACCGTACCGCCTGATTTCATCAGTGACGAGGATCGCATGACTTACGAGCGGATGAAAGCAAAACCCATTCCTGGAAAACATTGTCGTTTCTGCGGCGATCACTCATCGCCTTTGGTCAAAACACGATGTTGTGATCAGTGGATTTGCTGCGACACTGAATTCTTCTCTTTTCAGGGCGGTGGGTACTGCCAATTTGAGCACGAACATTACAGCATATGCCACTTCCACTATAATGAAGGTCATCCAGGCACATGGCAGGAATGCAAAGCGTGTCGTCAATTTTTTGGGGAAGAAGCATTCAAACAGGGTTTAGAAGATCCGATTAATACGCCTCGTTACTAATTGCCTTCAAAATAGGTCCATATTCCGGTTAAGATAATTGCGCCGTAGGGCCCCATTTTAGACGCCCTAGATTTAACCATATTCGTTACTCCTCTGTGTTAGCGGGCCGGCATAAAGGAGGTATCGCTCCCAATTCAGGAGATCGCAATCTACAAGCAACCGCTATTGGTTCGCCAGCACGCTGAATGCAGGGATTATAATCTAGCCATGAATTCGTATTAGTCGTTCAACCGGGGAGTTCCAGCGCAAGGGTCACCACGCAATCGGCTCACCGTGCCGAAAGAATCCACCATTAGGCCCATCTTCCGGGAGTGTGGCAGCCCAGATGATGCCGCGGGCTCCTTCCTCGATGCTCAGCGGTGCTTCCTGTCCACCCATGTCGGTGCGCACCCAGCCCGGGCAGACGGCGTTGACTTTGATGTCGATGTCTTTCAGTTCATCGGCAAAGATTCGGGTGAC
>JAAEPA010000725.1 GCA_024222475.1 Gammaproteobacteria bacterium
GCCATCATCATCCAGAAATCCCAATCCCTGCATGAGCTCAACCACAGCAGCTCCAGCCGCGCGTACCGGTTCGTCAAAACTCACTACAGGAATACGACTCTTGTTACGCTCTAAATTAGGATTTCGGTATGCCTCCCTATAAATTGTGACCAGCGCCGCCAGCATCTGGAGTCTGAACTCTTTCCCTGGTTGGCAATCATCACACTGCCGTTGCTGTTCACTCACACAGACGGAACAATGACCCAATGGGATGGCATGAAGCAGTTCATTAGGTACCGGAACAGCATGTCTAGATGGACGAGCAAACAACAGATGTCGTGTCCAACGTCCAACATATAGGCACTGTGTAATGGTGATATCCCAACGCCGTACTAGCTCATCGATCACCCGCTCTGCAGCGTTTTGGCCAACACCCCATCTGCGCTGGATGAATCTGGCGGAAAGCGGAAACTTACGCCACCTATGATGGGCCGCAAATAGACACAGGTCCGCCATACCGCCGATAATTCGCCAGGCGTTACGTGAGTTAGACGATTGCGTGATGGGTAGAGGCAGGAATGTGAAGCTGAACATGGGAGGCACTCAAAGGAGGGAGGAGGGACACGCAGTCGGACGACTGCGTTGGGGGGGACTCCATCTCCGAGCGCATGAAATACTGCCTATCTGCAACCATATTTAGAATGTCACACCAACTGGTGTGCTGGTCAGTTATGGTTTCGATGTGGTGGCTAGGGGCCACTTACAGTTCCATTTGTTTGGAGATAGGGAAATGGGACTGTGTGCTTGGGAGAGGATCGTCAGCAAAACAAAACTCTCTTGGGCAGCCCCAGCCACCCAACCCTAAATCAAATGCCTGACAGGACGCAACCCACACAATCAATAGTTGAGGTTGGCTGGTTGCGATATTTGCATCGCGCATGATCATCATCAGAGCTACCCGATCACTTGTTGCACAGGTCAAGGGTGACAGCAGTTTTTTCGCGCAGCGCAAGCGAAGCGAACGGGTGTTTCTTCAGGGGTTCACACAACATTACCCATACAACAGCTTCAGAGCTGCAGCCCCAACAAGCGTGACGCCAATATTTGTGTGCGTCCAGTCTGGATCGTCTGTTCGAATCCGCTCCCCACGCTCAATGAACCCCACTGACTCCAGCACCACTTGAACCTCGACAGAAAAGACTGGTGAGCTCTGGCCCACATGTGACCTTTGGATCTGCATTTTTTTGCCAGTGTCCTGCTCAACCTTGTTCCATACATAATGGAGGGCTTGGACGTGCGCTGGTCCAAGCATTCGCAGATGGGCCAGCACGGCTTTACGCATTGAGGCATCAACGTTGTCAGCTACAACTCCGCATACCGCCCTTTGGAGGTAGCCCAGCCACTCATCGTCCAGGGTAGCCATGTACTCCTCAAAGATAGAGCCGAGTTGCTCTACTTGTTTGGGTGACAACTTTGCGCTCATATCGGCTACCTCGGCCTTAACCTCGTCGAGTGTCCTCTCCGTTTTTGCCTCCACCTCGCCGACTGCACCATGAAGCTCCTGACGGATGGTCTGCTGAAAGCGGTGATGCTTCTCCGCTGCATAAATACCGGCTCCCACCAAGCTCATTATCGCAATGCCTGCTGCTGGCAGACCAGAGACTCCAAACATCACAATGATGGCTGGTATGGCCCTAACCAGGTTCTCATACACCCCGAGCTTGTCCAGAGTGGACATCTTCTTGGTCAACCATTCTTCAGCCTTGGAAGGAGGAATGACTAGTTGTCGGTTATCCTGCACAAATCAATCCGTGTTATCAGCAGCAACAAGTGCAATTCTGCTCAACATTGAGTCACAGTGAGACCAATACCTTATTTGAAAGTAGCTCTTCTTAGAATAGCCCTTCCAAACCCTCATCTAGCAGGAACAATGCACCTCCAGCATCATTAGAATGGGGGGCTCCGACAAGTAACTCGCTTGTTCCATCGCAGTCCAAATCACCTGCAGCAACGCTCGTACCCAGATAGTCACCAGCTTGCGTCGAAATCATCTTAATGGCGTCACTATGCTCCAGAACCCCTTGTAGGGGACCTGGAACAATCAAGACAGAACCTGCCTGATAGGCAAGGGTAGAGTCAGTATCTCCGCCCATGATGAGGTCAGTGATGCTGTCTCCATTCAGATCTCCAGCGGCCAGAGCCTTTCCTCCATGCTCCCACTCCAGTCCCTTAAACTTGGCTGCTGCTTGCCAGACATTCACTGTCCCAGCATTAGCTTCAGTGAGTACATATGCATATCCTGGTCCCCCAATGAGTAAATCTTCCAGCCC
>JAAEPA010000726.1 GCA_024222475.1 Gammaproteobacteria bacterium
GTTTTGTTTTGAAAATCAATAACCAAATGAACTTCTACACAAACCAAAACCAAACCAAATACTATCTCATCCCCGCCGATCTTGACCTACCTGAGGGTGATTTCGCCATTCACAGTGCATCTGGTGAGGAACGCCGCGTTGATGAAAACGTGATTTCTCAATTTGAGGTGAATGAAGAAGCGATTAAAACCCATCTCAAAGCCGAAATGGGAACAGCATTGGATCAGGTGAAAGAGTCGCTGGTCGGGAGTATTCAGTTAGGCTTAGCCAAAGCCCAGCAGGAGATTGCGACCCAACGAGAGGCGCAAGCGGCTGAGGGCAATCAGCCCGAATGGTTGGAGACACTGCTTGGCTTTACAGCAGATGAAGCAAAGGACAATCCGCAGTTGGGGGAAGATTGGCTGCGAGGGGTATTGGATGGGGCCAAGACGGTGCTGGAAGGGGCGGCGTCATCCGACCCGGCAGAGCAGCAGGCCGCTCGCGAGGTGATGAGTGAGGTGCGAACCCGCTTCAGCGAGGCCGGGATTGACACGACCGAGCGCATGGAGCAATTGCCGGATCAACTGCGGGACACGGTATTTAACCGGGATCCGCAGGAGCGAGCTGATGAACTGACCGGGCTGGCCGCTCAACTTGAGCAAGCGACCAGCCGGTGGGGAGTTGCCCTACGGGCCGAGGCGGCGGCTCTGAAAAATGAGGCTTCCTGGGCTTCCGAACATAGAAATGGACAGGTGGATGAAACAGCGTAAACGTCAGCATCGTCGGCAGCAACGACGACACAATATGGGCCAGGCGGCCGGTA
>JAAEPA010000727.1 GCA_024222475.1 Gammaproteobacteria bacterium
AGGTATTTGGATATTATTAAAAACTGAGACATCATATATCCTACTTTCCGCGCAAAATAATTTGGACTTTCCGTAATTTTTTGATCCTCAAGGTTTTGATTTATAATATAGTTTTCATTTCACTGATTACCCCCTTTAGCGCTTGAATCTGTATACGAGCCAAATTTAACAACCGCAGCGAGCTATTTTAAGTACGCCTTCTGGCGCTTGGTTACGGCCACGATGTTCGCCTCGAATTCATCGATTACAGTGTTGATCTGTCGTTCCAGTGCACGCAGTGCCTGCCGATTTTTCCGAAAACGTCGGTAGTTGTGGGTCATGGTTTCGATCCAGGCGATATCCTCGGTGGGAATGGTCTGGGTTCGTGAGCGGGCGTTTTCGGTCCAGGCGATGCGCTTGAGGGGGTGGCCTGTGCCCTGGGCACACCAGCAGTTGGATTTGCCACACTTACGATAGGTGATGCCGAAACTGCCGCGGATCATCTGCGGGGTGTTTAACAGCTCCTGAATCAGCGTTTGGCGTTGGCGTTCGAGCTGTTTGATACGCGTTTCACTTGACATCTGTGTATTTTATAATTATATAGTGTGCAGATGTCAAGTGAAAGACCAGAAACGTTGCGGCGAAAGCGCATTGGCGAAATCCCGATCCTGCAATCGGTGGCACAGTGTTTGGGCTTTCGAGCGGTGCTCATGCGTTATCTCAAACCCCATGGGAATGAAAAAATCCCGGCGGCTGACACGCTGCTGCTGTTGATATTCAATATCGCCAGTGGTCGCCAGCCGCTCTATGAGCTTGAGCACTGGAGCGGGCAACTGGATGGGCGGTTGTTTGGCCACACGAGTCAGCTGCCGGCAGCGTTGTTTAATGATGATCGTTATGCCCGGGCCTTGGACAAGCTCTTTGCGGTGGACCGGGCCAGCCTGATGACCGATGTCGTATTGCAGCTGATTGCCGCCACGCACCTAGATCTGCAGGAAATTCATAACGATTCGACGAGCATAAAGACCACGGGCAAGATGCCGGGTAAAAGTCGTAGCGGTCTGTGCTTTGCGCGTGGCCATAGCAAGGACCACCGCCCTGACCTGAAGCAGATTGTGTTCACACTGACCCTCTCGGCCGACGGTGCGGTACCGATTCATTACAAGAGCTATCCTGGCAATCGAACCGACGATACCACCCACATTGACACCTGGCAGGTGATCCGCAACCTCGCTGGGCACCCTGATTTTCTCTATGTTGCCGATTGCAAGGTCTGCACCGACAAACAGTTGTCATTCATTGTCCGTCATGGGGGCCGAGTGGCGACCTTGTTGCCCGAGACCTGGACGGAGGTCAAGACGTTCAAAGCGTCGTTGCGCGCTAAGCAGAAAGCCAAACAGCGGATCTTGCGTCGAGCGCTCCCCAATGCTGAGCACCGCTATGAGACCTTTTATCGCTTTACCGGGCGCTATCGCACCAACAAAGCCGACTATGCCCTGCATTGGATCTACTCAAGCGAGAAGAAAAAGCGGGACCGGTGCCAGCGCGCGGACCGGCTCAACCGCGTGGAGCAGGACCTCGGTGCGCTGATGAGCAAGTTGAATACTCGACAGCTCAAGAGCGAAGCACAAATCATCGCGCGCGTCGATAAACTCCTGCAAAATGCCCAGGTGAGTGATTTCTACCACATCGTCATCACGCCCATACAGCAGCGCTGTACCCGGCAAGTGGGCCAGGGCCGACCGGGGAAACACACCCGCTATCACACCACCGTCAAGACGATTTATGCGCTCTCCTGGACCCGCAATCAACAGGCCCTGGAGCGCGAGCAGCGTATCGACGGTATCTTTCCCATCCTCTGCACCGATGAGGCCATGAGTGCTAAAGAGGTGCTCGTGGCCTACAAATATCAGCCACGGCTCGAGAAACGTTTCGCACAACTCAAAAGTGTCCATCAAGCCGCCCCCACCCTGTTCAAAAAGGTCGAGCGTGTCGAAGCCATGATGTTTCTGTTTTTCATGGCCTTGATCCTCCAGGCCGTCATTGAACGTGAAGTGCGTCAACGCATGAGCGAGAACGCCATTGAGGCAATCCCAATTTACCCAGAACATCGCCTAGCGTATCATCCCACCACGGCTAAGATCTTTGATCGCTTCCAGGAAACCTCGCTGTATCAAGTGCTTCAGGGAGCAGCCGTGGTCAAAGAATACCGCGACGAGTTAACGCCGGTACAACACAGCGTCCTGGCGTTACTGGGGATGACTGAAGAACAGTATTGGGGCAGCCTGACTGAGAAATCAACTTGAGTGTCCCCATCGCATGGTGGGGGGCTAAATCGATAGCCGCGATTGGGGCGGTGAAAATTCCGGAAAAGTACTAATCATTTTGTGCGGAAAGTAGGTTATAACTGTCGGTAAATTTAATTAAAATTGTGGTAAATTGATTCTCTGACAAGCCGATGAGCGCTTTCAGTTGC
>JAAEPA010000728.1 GCA_024222475.1 Gammaproteobacteria bacterium
CAGGTGCGACAAACGGTAGATGATATGTTTCAGACCATGTACGATGCTCCTGGTATCGGCTTGGCCGCTAATCAAGTCAATATTTTCAAGCGGATCATCGTCATAGATATTTCTAAGGATAAAGATCAGCCTCTATGTTTAATAAATCCTCAAATCATTGAAAAAGAAGGAGAAAAGGAGATGGAGGAGGGGTGTTTGTCGGTGCCCGGTTTCTATGAAATGGTTAGACGTGCTGCCGAGGTAACGATAAGGGCGTTGGACCGGGAGGGTGTTCAATTCGAAATGTCTGCTGATGGTTTGCTTTCAGTATGTATACAACACGAAATAGACCATCTTGATGGCAAGTTATTTGTCGATTATCTCTCGTCGTTGAAGCGCCAGCGCATCCGTAAAAAGCTAGAGAAGCAGAATAGGCAGGGCCAGACTGAGAAGATGGATTCAAATAAGCGAGCTGATATGTTTTAACCGGGAGGTATGAAACATACGATCTATTTAAATTATCCCGCCTGGCGCATCCGAAACCCCGTCCGTCGTGGGTAAAAACCTTTAAATTGATATTACAGATTACTTTTTTGATATGCGTATTATCTACGCTGGAACCCCTGAATTCGCTGTCTCCCCGCTCAAAGCTCTGTTCCATTGCGGTCATGAGGTATTGGCAGTGCTGACTCAGCCCGATCGGCCGGCCGGGCGGGGTCGAAAACTGCACCAAAGTCCCGTCAAGCGATTTGCGCAGCAACAGGGTATAGCTGTTTATCAACCAGCTTCTCTTAAAGGCAATGAGATAGTGGAGTTGTTGAGGGCAATGGACGCAGATCTTATGGCGGTGGCAGCCTATGGGTTAATCTTGCCGCAGAGAGTATTAGATATACCAAGTTTAGGTTGTGTAAATATTCACGCCTCGCTATTGCCTCGCTGGCGCGGTGCAGCGCCCATACAGCGAGCGATTCTCGCCGGAGATACACAGACCGGTGTTACAATTATGCAAATGTCAGCAGGGCTGGATTGCGGGGATATATTACTCCAAGGCCACTGCCCCATTCTATCTACTGATACCGCACAAAGCCTACATGATCGACTAACCGAACTGGGCGCCGAATTGATCGCCGCCGCCCTTGAGGGTTTGGCTGGGGGCCGTTTAAAGCCTCAACGGCAAGACGATTCACAGGCCAACTATGCCAAGAAGCTTGAAAAGTCTGAAGCTCAGATCAGCTGGAGCCAAAGCACCGAGGAGCTGAGCCGTAAGGTGCGTGCCTTCAATCCATGGCCGGTCGCCTATACCGAGTATGAGGGCAACAGGTTGCGAATTTGGGAGGCTGCGCAGGTAAGTGCTCCACAGGATGCACCGCCTGGAGGGATAATTGCTGCGACCAGAGATGGAATCGATGTGGCCACGGGGGCGGGGGCGCTTCGCCTATTATCTCTACAATTACCCGGCGGTAAAAAAATCCGTGCTGCGGATTTTATCAATGCCCATCAGCTCGCCGGTATTCGATTGCCTAGCTAAGTCGGATGTCTTCGCATGGAGCCCCTGAAGGTATCTCAGGACAGTCGATGGATGCTAGGGCCGTTGCGGTTAAGGTTCTAGTACGGGTGGTGGGACAGGGCGAGTCACTCTCTACTGCACTGCCGGCAGAACGCCATAAAGCAGGTGTGGATGCTTCACTAGTTCAGGAGTTATGTTACGGGACATTGCGCTGGTATATTCGTTTAAGCGCAATTCTGCAAGGGTTGCTACGTAAGCCCCTAGGGCGCAGCAATCAAGATGTAGACTGTCTTTTGATGCTGGGGCTTTACCAGTTGCTCTATACGAGAATTCCCCCGCATGCGGCGGTCCATCGTACGGTCCAGGTGGTGAAACTCCTGAATAAGGTATGGGCAAAGGGGTTGGTGAATGGTGTTTTGCGCAATGTCCTTAGGCAAAAAGTATCCTTATTGGCAAAGCTGGATGATGATCCCATAACCCGGTTTTCTCACCCAAGCTGGCTGCTGGAACGATTGCGCTCAGCCCATCCCGGACATTGGCAAGAGATATGTGAGGCTGCCAATCAACGTCCCCCCATGACCTTGAGAATCAGCCGGCGATTGAGTGATGTGGGAGACTATATTGAGCGTTTGAATGCGACGGGTACCGGGGCGGATCGACATGCAGTGGTGGAAGGTGCCGTGGTGTTGCGTCGGGCTGTGCCCGTTGAACGCCTACCCGGCTTTGCTGAGGGTGCGGCCACGGTGCAGGATGCTGCCGCTCAGCTGGCGGCACCACTGCTGGATTGTCGGCCTGGAATGCGAATATTAGATGCCTGTGCCGCCCCAGGCGGTAAGACGGCACATATGCTTGAGTTAGTTGATGGTGACGCCGAGATGTTGGCCCTGGATATGGATAGCCAACGCTTGACTCGCTTACGCCAGACACTGGACAGATTGGGCTGGGAAGCAAAAATACGTCAGGGCGATGTACTGAGGCCGCAACTGTGGTGGGATGGCGGTGTCTTTGATCGCATTCTACTGGATGCTCCCTGCTCTGCGACCGGCGTCATCCGCAGGCATCCGGACATCAAGTTACTTCGAAAATCAAAAGATATTATCTCTTTACGGAGCAAACAGTATCGTATGTTGCAAAGTCTCTGGCCATTGTTGGCAACCGGCGGCAGGTTGTTGTATGTCACCTGTTCCATACTTCCTGAGGAGAATGCTCAGCAGATGGAAAAATTTGTGCGGAATAATGAGGGTGCGCAGCTGATTCCGCTCGGTCAGTCGGGAGGCGCAAATGAGGGGTGGCAAATCTTTCCGGGAGAAAAGAATATGGATGGATTTTATTTTTCCCTACTGCACAAAAGGAGTTGAGGGATGGGCATCGGTAGTATATGGCTCTTGATAAGAGCTGACTAAGTAACTCATGGGATAGTCCTGATATGCAGGTAAGCCTAAGTCCAGTAATCCTGTTACTTATTGCAATATTAACCGTTCAGCCTTTTACGCTGCCATCCGCCCATGCGCGAGAATCAAGATTTGTCATTCAAAATACGGAAATAAGTGTCGAGCATGGTGTCTACCTTCTTAAGGCTGATGTGGACTATGTCCTCAGTGATCCAGTCAAAGAGGCCTTGCTCAATGGGGTTTCACTTGTGTTTTTCCTGGAGATAGAGGTTCTTGAATACTATGATTGGTGGTGGAATTGGCAGATAGCCAATTTAGAGCAACGCTATCGGTTGGAATACCATGCCCTGAGTCGGCAATACGTGGTGGAAAACCTCAATACTGGAGTGCAAGAAAGTTATTCTCGCCTGAATTCGGTGCTTCATCACCTGGGTAGAATCATCGATCTCCCACTAATCGATTCTACGCTGTTGGACAGTAGTAAAAATCATATCTTCCAACTCAAAGTGAGCCTGGATGTGGATGAGTTGCCGCTTCCTCTGCGGGTTCGCGCCTACATTTTTTCTGACTGGGAACTGGGTACAGACTGGTACATTCAGAGGTTGCCATGAGGCGGTTTCCAACCGCGGTATTCTCCATTCTCGGGCTATTCTCCCTAATGCTCTTATCGACCTATCTCATCAGTGACGCCAGTCAAAACTCCGCTCGGTTCGGGCGTCTTTATATCGGTCTTCTGGCCGTTAATGCGCTCATTTTGTTGGTGCTGTTTCTTATCATCAATGTCAATCTTTACAAGTTAATACGGCAAGTCATTAAGCGGCACCCAGGTTCGCGACTGACGCTTCGCTTAGCCGTTATGTTCGTGGTGCTGGCATTGATACCGGCGGTAACTGTATATGTGTTCTCGGTGCAGTTACTGGGCCGAGGCATTGATAGTTGGTTTGATGTAAGCGTGGAGCGAGCCTTGGAGGATTCCCTGGAACTCAGCCGCTCATCTCTAGATTTGCATATGCGCCAATTGCGTCATCTGACAGAGCCGATGGTCAGATCGTTGGAAGACACCCCTAACTCCCTTGCGGCCTTGACGCTCAGCGACATGTTACGTACCAGCGGTGCAGCGGAAATGACGCTATTTGGCGACGACAATCGGGTCATCGCTTCGAGTGGGGGATTTACCGCCTCGCTGATTCCCCGCATGACTGGTGAGCGCGTCCTGAGGCTGATTAGTGACCGCGCTTTCTATATCGGGCTTGATCCGATAAAGGAGATCGGCCTGCACATCCATCTGGTGCTACCGGTTTCCGCCACCCGACAGAATCCGGAATATCGCGTATTTCAAGTGCTATATCCATTCAATGTACGTATCAACGATTTGGCAAACAGCGTTCAGGGCGCATTTGGTAAATATAACGAACTGGTTTATCTGCGCACGCCACTAAAACAGAGTTTCATATTGACCTTGTCTTTGGTATTACTGAGCGGAGTATTATTTGCGGTTTGGGCGGCCCTATACTCATCCCGCAAGTTGATGATGCCAATCAGTGAATTGGCCGAAGGTACTAAATCTGTTGCCGCAGGCGAGTATCACAAGCGGCTACCGGTGGGTAAGCGCGATGACTTGGGCCTGTTGGTGATGTCATTTAATCAAATGACTGAGAGGCTCGCAGCGGCGCATGATGCAGCGCAGGTCAGTCAACGCATTGTCGAAAGTCAACGCACACATCTGCAAACCGTACTCGAACATCTTTCGTCTGGAGTGATGAGTTTTAATCTCAATATGGTCATGGATACCGTAAATGCCGCGGCAACTCATATCATGGGTGTAGATCTCGGCAAGTATCAAGGTGACAATTTGATGGAGCTGGCGAAGGTGAATTCCATGTTGGGGAGATTTTGCGGCAGTATCGAACCTCATTTGCAGGGCAAGGCGCAGGAATGGCAGGAACAGGTCGTATTGTTTAGCGGTGCTGGGCGCAAGATCCTGATGTGCCGTGGGGCTAAATTACCTACTGGTGGCAATCTGCCTGGTGGTCACGTGGTCGTGTTCGACGATGTGACTGCCTTGATAAAAGCCCAACGCGATGCGGCCTGGAGTGAGGTCGCTAGACGTTTGGCCCATGAGATCAAGAATCCGCTGACCCCCATCCAGCTATCTGCTGAGCGCCTCAGGCATAAACTGTTGCCCCGATTGGACAGTAACGAAGCTACCGTCTTGGACCGCTCTACGCGAACCATCGTTCAGCAAGTGGAATCGATGAAAACCATGGTCAATGCCTTTGGGGATTATGCCCGTCCGGTATCCATGGAGACCGAGCCTCTTGACCTGAATGAGTTGATAACCAACGTTATAGAGCTGTATCGCGCCAATCCTATTCAAGCTCGGATTGCGGTAAAGTTAGCATCAGGAAATCCTCGTATCGAAGCGGATAGTGTGCGTATTCGGCAGGTTCTACACAATTTGATCAAGAACTCCCTTGAAGCGCTCGAGGGTGTAGATCAACCCGTATTAAGCATTGAAACTCAGTGCGGAGAGGAGTCGACAGGCACCCGGTATGTTGACATTCAGGTGACTGATAATGGACCTGGTTTCCCACCACAACTCATGGAGCGCTTATTCGAACCCTATGTGACGGGCAAGCCCAAGGGGAACGGTTTAGGGCTCGCCATCGTAAAAAAAATTGTCGAGGAGCATGGAGGCATGGTGCAGGCAGAAAATAAAACCGATGGTGGAGCCTGTGTTCGTATACGGTTGCTGTTAGTCGAGAGGGGAAGCGTGCATAATTTAGAGTTTTTTTGGGGAGATGTGCCATGATGTTACAACATATATTGGTAGTCGATGATGAACCTGATATCCGGGGTTTGCTGCAGGAGATCCTGGAGGATGAGGGTTTTGAGGTTAGTGTAGCCGAAGATACCGCCAGTGCGCGGGAGCGCAGACGGCTGCGTCGCCCCGATCTGATCCTGTTGGATATATGGATGCCGGGTGAAGACGGTATTAGTCTACTTAAGGAGTGGCGCGAGTCGGGAGGCATGCCCTGTCCGGTGATTATCATGTCCGGACACGGTACGGTAGAAACCGCTGTCGAAGCTACCCGCCTGGGCGCTTATGATTTCATTGAAAAGCCTCTGACCACGGCAAAGTTATTACTTTCCGTGCGCCGGGCTCTCGAGGCTGATCAGCTCCAGAAAGAAAATATCGGGTTGAAGCAAATGGCATCTCATCTCATCGAACCGGTGGGTTCGAGTGCGGTGATGCAGCGGCTTCGGGAACAGGCAAAAAAGGTCGCTCAACATGATACCTGGGTTTTGATTACCGGCGAGCCTGGGGCGGGTAAAGAGACGATTGCTCGCTATATACACCATTCGAGTGTTCGAAATGATCGTCGCTTTGTCAATCTGGGACTCATGCCGCTGGGCAAAGGAGACTCCGGAATGGAGCTATTTGGCAGCGAAACAGGGAATAGTGTGCATTATGGCCTGCTGGAGCAGGCCAATGGAGGGGTATTATTTTTAGATGAGGTTTCCGGTATGGATCTGTCAGCTCAAGGGCGCTTGCTCAATGCCCTGGAAAGTGGGCACTTTGTACGAAGTGGAGGGCGCGAATCCGTGCCGGTAGATGTGCGAGTCATTGCCGCCACCCATCGGGATCTGTTGCGTGAGGTCAAGGCCAACCGCTTTCGTGATGATCTGTTTTACCGTTTGAACGTCGTCCCTTTAAGTGTGCCGCCACTTCGTGAGCATGCTGAGGATATTCCCGAGCTATTACAGTTTTATGTGGACTTCTATTGCTCGCGGGAGGGTTTACCCTATCGCCATTTCTCCATTTCGGCACAGAACAGATTGCTCCATTATACATGGCCGGGAAACGTTCTTGAGGTACGTAATCTCGTGCAACGGTTACTTATTTTGGGAATTTCGGAAGAAATTACTGTGACTGAGGTTGAAGCGGCGCTGGGCGGAGGAAGTGCGCCGGTCGAAGAGGGACAGCAGTGGCAGAAAAGTGTGTTTGAATTGCCATTGCGAGAAGCGCGCGAGGTATTTGAGCGCATCTATCTAACGCACCAGTTAAAACATACCGGCGGTAGCGTTAGCAAGCTTTCTAAACGCATCGGTATGGAGAGGACTCATCTTTATCGTAAACTACGGGCTTTAGGTATTAATCCCAAGGATATATAGACGCAGAATGAAGATTATCATCCTGGGAGCCGGTCAGGTCGGTCAGTCGTTGGCCCATAGTCTTGCCAACGAGGCCAATGATATTACGGTAGTGGATAAGCGCAATGAGGTATTGCAGGATCTGCGAGATCGTGTTGACCTGCGTACTGTCAGCGGCCGGGCCTCGCATCCAAGTGTGTTAGAGCAGGCCGGGGCGCGGGATGCGAATATGGTCATTGCGGTAACCGATAGCGATGAAACTAACATGGTGGCTTGTCAGATCGCCTATACATTGTTTC
Source organism: Gammaproteobacteria bacterium (assembly GCA_024222475.1). Lineage (GTDB taxonomy): Bacteria > Pseudomonadota > Gammaproteobacteria > JAAEPA01 > JAAEPA01 > JAAEPA01. The sequence continues at coordinate 7,332 of JAAEPA010000728.1, forward strand.
ATACGCCAACCAAGATTGCGCGTATCCGCGCGACCGAATACCTTACCTATTCCAACTTATTCGTTCAGGAGGCCTTGCCGATCGATGTTCTGATCAGCCCTGAATTGTTAGTTAATCAATATATTCAGCGTCTTATCGAACATCCGGGGGCGCTGCAGGTGTTGGACTTTGCCAATGGCCGAGTCCAGCTGGTTGCCGTCAGGGCGCATCATGGTGGTCCCCTTATAGGGCAAGAGCTACGCGCCATCAAGGAGCATATGCCTGATATCCAATCCCGCGTGGCGGCTATATTCCGTCATGACCGGGCGATTCAGCCCGATGGTCATACCGTGATTCAGCCCGGTGATGAAGTGTTTTTTTTGGCCGCCAACAAGAATATCGAGGCCGTAACCGGCGAATTGCGCAAGGTTGATAAACCCTACAAACGAATCGTACTGGCTGGGGGTGGAAATATTGGTATCCATCTCGCCCGAGCTCTGGAAAATCGCTATCAGGTCAAGATCATTGAACGTGATGCACGGCGTGCCAGGTATCTGGCCGAAATTCTAGATAGGACTATCGTGCTTCATGGTGACGCCGCGGATCAGGACATGTTGCTGGAAGAGAACATAGATCACACTGATGTGTTTTGTGCGCTGACCAATGATGATGAGGCCAATATCCTGTCTGCGATGTTGGCTAAAAGACTAGGAGTTCGCAAGGTGATGTCATTGATCAATCGTCCCAGCTATGTCGACCTGGTGGAAAGCGGTATCATCGATATCGCCATTTCACCACAGCAGGTGGCCATTGGTACTCTCTTGACCCATGTGCGTCGTGGTGATGTGGTTGCCGTGCATTCATTGAGGCGAGGGGCGGCCGAGGCGATTGAAGCAGTCGCTCATGGGGATCGAAGCACTTCAAAGGTGGTGGGGCGTCCTATTGAGAAAATAAAATTACCTCCAGGTACCAATATCGGTGCCATCGTGCGTGGCCAGGAAGTCATCATAGCGCATCATGATACGGTGATCGAATCCGAAGATCACATCATCATGTTTCTGATGGACAAAAAATTTATTTTCGAGGTTGAAGCACTGTTTCAGGTTGCTATCACATTTATTTGACCCAATGACTCAAAACTGACGAGACACCCCTGGGATTCTATGCAGTTTACTGTAATACAGCGTATTCTCGGTCTCTTGTTGATGGTGTTCAGCCTTACCATGTTACCACCGGCAATGGTCGGATGGTGGTATGGCGATGGTGCCGTGGTGGCATTTTTGGATGCTTTCGCGGTGACTTTGCTTACTGGCGTTTTGTGCTGGCTACCGGTAATGAAGGTCAAAAGGGAGATGCGACTGCGCGACGGATTTGTTGTCGTGGTGATTTTTTGGACAGTGCTTGGGCTGTTTGGGGCCTTGCCCCTGATCATTTCAGACCGCCCTTCGGTTTCGGTAACCGATGCCGTATTCGAATCTCTTTCAGGATTAACGACCACCGGAGCTACAGTACTGGTGGGGCTTGATACCTTGCCTAAGTCTATTCTTTTCTATCGACAGGAGCTTCAGTGGTTGGGGGGAATGGGCATCATCGTCTTAGCAGTAGCAATACTGCCTATCCTCGGTGTTGGAGGGATGCAACTCTATCGTGCGGAGACGCCCGGCCCTGTTAAGGATACCAAGCTCACCCCACGAATTACGGAAACCGCCAAGGCGCTGTGGTATCTCTATCTAGGCCTGACCATTGTTTGCGCCATCGCCTACTGGTTGGCGGGTATGGACATATTTGATGCAGTTTCGCACAGTTTCTCGACGGTGGCCATCGGTGGTTTTTCCACCCATGATGCCAGCATGGGGTATTTCGACAGTGCCATGATAGAGGCCATCGCGGTGATTTTCATGCTGCTATCGGGGGCAAATTTCGGGCTCCACTTTATTGCCTGGCGTACCCAGAGTCTGCTGACTTATGCCCGTGATGCTGAGTTCAAGACCTATATCGGTGTGTTGAGCGTGGTGGCAGCAATATGTGTTAGTTATCTTTACATTACTGCCACCTATTCTATTTTTGGCAGTGCTTTGCATCACGGCATTTTTCAAGCGGTCTCCATCGGAACCACCACGGGTTTTACCACCGCCGCTTATCATACTTGGCCCGGGTTTTTGCCCGTCTTATTGTTATTCCTAAGCTTTATGGGGGGATGTGCGGGATCTACCGGCGGGGGAATAAAGGTCATCCGCTGCTTGTTGCTTACCAAGCAGGGCCTGCGTGAACTGGTGCGTTTGGTTCATCCGAATGCCCAGATAGTCGTGAAGATAGGGCGTAAGCCAATGGATGATCGAATCATTGAAGCGGTCTGGGGGTTTTTCTCGACTTACGTAGCGGTCTTCGCTGTCATGCTGTTGATCCTGATGGCGGCGGGATATGATCAGGTGACGGCCTTTTCCGCGGTGGCAGCGACACTGAATAACCTGGGACCGGGGTTGGGTGACGTGGGCAGTAATTTTGCTGGCCTAAACAATGTTTCCAAATGGACACTCTGTGTTTCCATGTTATTGGGGCGGCTGGAGATATTTACCTTGCTGGTTTTGATTACGCCGACTTTCTGGCGCAAATAGATCATAGTACGAGTTTAAGTGGCGGATCTTACTGAAAAATGGGACGAGCGTTACCAAGACGCGGACATCGCTGAGAGTTGTCCAGCGCTAGTGCTATCGGAAAATAAACATTTGTTACCCCGTCGAGGCAAAGCCCTCGAAGTGGCATGTGGTTTGGGTGCCAATGCTCTACTGCTGGCGAAACAAGGCCTGGAAACTACGGCTTGGGATGTTTCCGAGGTGGTCATTGATAAGCTATGGAACTTTGCAAAAAATAACCGTATTTGCTTGCACGTGGAGACTAGGGATGTGGTGATGTCCCCACCAATAAGAAATAGTTTTGATGTTATCGTCGTTTCAAGGTTCCTTGAACGGAGCCTGGCGTCGGCCCTTGTTGCCGCCCTCAAGCCTGGCGGGCTACTTTTTTATCAGACTTTTATCCAAGATGCCGTGCACAACCACGGCCCGGGCAATCCGGCCTATCGTTTACACCCCAACGAGTTGTTGAGCATGTTCGCCTCACTCAGACTGCTCTTATACCGAGAGGAAGCCACAGTGGGAGATGTCACTCGGGGATTTCGCAATGAAGCGATGTTCGTTGGATTGAAGTAACTCATTTAGCCCGGAAATTTCATGAGTTTGCGCGATGATCGCGTAGAGATTAGTTTTGGCAAGGAATTTTTCTCAGTCGGCCGTAATCATGGTACACCGCTCCTTCGAAAAATCCCTTGTGGAAACAAGGATCAAGCGAGGGCGTGTGTAATTTGCGAAGCATCCGGGTTAGGTCTCTGGCATACCCTTTTTCATAAGTGGACGCATGGCAGATAACAGGCTTTTGAATATCTGCGGATTGGCCCGTTCCTCTCTATCAAGCATTGATTTCATATAGGCGCGTTGCGTGGGTATGGAGAAGCAAGCCGGACAGCTTTCCTCGATCACCGGTAGCGCACCGTTCGCAGCGAAATCCAGAATTTGCCGTTCCCGCACATAGACCATTGGCCGGATTACTCGCAGATCCCCAGCATCAATGAGATAGTGTGCCTTCATGGTGTTGAGTTGACCTTGGTGGAATGCCGACATCAGGAAACTTTCCGCCAGATCGTCTAAATGCTGGGCCAGGGCCAGTACGTTGTAATCATGTTTGCGCAGCGTGTCATACATCAGACCCCGTTTCATTCGTGCACAAAACGCACAGTATGAGTTTTTCTTCATATGCGTCTGGGCAAGTTCCAGAATCGGTTCTTGGCGATAGTGGTGTTTCAATCCCATCGATTTTACATAGGGTATAAGTGCGGAAGGGTCGAATCCATCGGCTTGAGGATCAATCGTCACTACTCCGAGTTCGAAATCGATGGGGGCGTGACGTTGAAAATGCAGTAGCAGATGCAACAGAGTCAAGGAGTCCTTACCACCAGACAGGCCCAGCATAATCCGGTCACCCTTGCCTATCATGTCAAAATCCATAATGGCTCGGCCTGTTAGATGCAACAATGGTTTAGGTAGTCTTAGTTTGGTTTTCATAAGTATGGGATAATATTTCACTTAAGACAGAATCTCCAAGCTCTCAGCATAGGTATTATTATCTTTCCCAAAAAAGCAAATATTTCAATCCTGAGTGCAGGTGAGATGTACAATAGCTGTGTTACTGCTAAGCGAGGCAACATCGATGCATGAGACTGCACCATTCTCGATACGCGCCCTTGAGCTGGGGCCTATGGAAAACTTTATCTACCTGATTGAGGATCATGCCAGTGGTAGGGCCGCGGTAGTTGACCCAGCCTGGGAGGTGTCTGAAGTGCTGGCGCTGGCAGATAAACATGGTGTTAGAATCAGCGATATCTTGTTGACGCACAGTCATCATGATCACATCAATGGTATCGAAGAAGTGCTGAATAGTTTTGATGCACAGTTGCACTTGCTAAAGGCAGAGGCACGGTTTTGGGGTAAGGGATTGGATATGCCATCACTACACCATGGAGGCGATGTGATCTCCTTGGGTGAATCGGAAATCGAAGTGCTGCATACACCCGGGCATACGCCTGGTTCGGCCTGTTATCGTTTGGGTGATCAGCTGATAACGGGAGATACCTTGTTTGTATTCGGTTGCGGCCGTTGCGATCTGCGTGGTGGTGATCCTGAGAAGATGTTCGTTACACTTAAAAATATGAAGGAGAAATTGCCCGGGGAAACAGTCATTTTACCAGGGCATAATTACGCGGGAAAAGAAACCTCAACCATGGATGAGCAGATCGGCGGCAATCCCTTTATGCATTTTGATGATCCGCATCGGTTTGTGAGCTATCGCATGCACTATCACGATAAACATCGGGACTCACCTTACGGTCCGATCTGCAAGGGTCACGAAATGCCGGCAGGCTAAGCCGTATTCCTCACCGGGAAGCTAGGAGCCTGTCCGAGAATAGGGGCCGTAGCGAGGGAAAGCCATTTTGAGCCGGATATTTCGATTAAATAAGGCGAATATTGGGCATATTTAACGAATTTAATCGGGAAATCTGGCCA
>JAAEPA010000729.1 GCA_024222475.1 Gammaproteobacteria bacterium
ATGCCCCCCTGGAGCACTACCTTCAGTGATAAGGAAATCAGGAATCTTGTCCAGCATATCCGGACCGATATATGTAAATGTAAATACAGTGGTAGCGAATAAGGAGTACTGAAGATAGCACTACGCCATGGTGTCTCTATAAACTAATTCCGGGAAGATGGACTGCGGACCAACAAGAGCAGCTCTTCGTAAACATTTCGACGCGGTCCCACAAAAACGACGTCGATTGTCCGTTCTTCGTCATTCAGTCGATAAATAATTCGGTAGGACCGCACACGGTAGGATCGGTAGCCTGATAGTTCTTGCTGGAGGGAATGTCCCGACAGGGGGGTGTCCAAGAGTGTCCGAATCGCCTTTCGAATTTCTTGTTTGACTTGGGGGTGGAGTTTGCGGATACGTCCGGCGGCCTCCAGCGTATAGCGGACACGATACGAAGTCACTCGTTGTCGCTCTTGAAGACAGATTCATGACTCTCCCACCGGTCAGATTGAGCCTGTTTGAGCGAGCGTCGAAGAGATCGCATCGTTTTCTGGTCGCTCAAAATTTCAAGGGTCTCCATGAGCCCTTCAAAATGCTCCATACTCAGAAGGACCGCCGTTGGCACCCCATCTCGGGTAATGCCGACGGTATCCTGTTGTTTACTCAGCCGGCGAACGAGATCCAGGAGTTGCGCCTTGGCCTGAGTCACCTAAACATATCGATCTACATGAGGCATTTCAAATCCTCCAATAGTTATCATTCTAACCATTATACTGACCACTTCCCATACAAACTGCAAAATCGATGGAGTCAGACTCGATTGATATTACAGAAGAGGTTCAAGTCAGGCCTTCATTCCCTTCATTCTTTGCTATGGTAGTATTTCATTTCTTCACAAACTGACGCACAGTCGACAGTAGCACTTATGGTGGGCTCTATATTTGCCTTACTGAGTGCATCGACACAAACAGCCGCATAGGTTCATCGGTAAACGGTTCAAATATCTCATAGCGCTGATAAAATCCAAGCGCTTCCTCATCCAAGACATCCAATATCACACCGAGTGCAGGTAGTCCGGCATCGGTCAATGCTACGGATTTCCGAAGCGCAGCGATTAGGGTTTTTTCTCCGAGCCGCTGCCCTTTAAACTGCTTGTCAACCGCGAGTCTTGCAAGAAGTACCATCGGGACGGGATAGCCCGGTAGACTTTTGTTGGAGGGGATTTCTTCCCGCATGACCGTGGAGGAGGCCAGCGAGTAATAAGCCGCAATTTGCGCCTTTTGGGATTGCTGGTTTTCGGCAACGACCGGCAAGACCCAGGTGCGGCTGAGACCCAGCCGCATATTCTTGACCGCAAAGCGTGCCAGAAACATGTTCATGTCTAGCTTGCCGCAGTTGAACTTCTTTAAGTCGTGCTGTGAATGATCGACTAATACAAACTCTTGCAAAAACGCCAATTAAAACCCCTCGTCATCCAGCCGCTTGGCAGCTTCCATAATGCGAGTACTGGGATTGCGTTCAGTGTCATTGCAGATTGCGGTGAAGTTATCAAACTGGGCATTGGTGAGCTTAATCGAAGCCTCCCGCTGCAAAATTCTCGGCGCATTATCTTGAATCAAACTGGTGATGAACTCGGTTAGCGAGGCACAACCGAGCGCCGCGGAAGCCCTTTCTGCCAGTTGCTTGATATCCGCATCGACTCGCATTTCGATACGTTCGCGCCGTGTCGCATGAACCATAGCCGTCACCTCAATAATTTTTGTACGGCACATTGCCGTATAAGAATTATACAGCAATATTGGCAAAACCGTCAAGTGAGGCCTATTGTGCAAAGGCAGAGGACCGGGTAGTAAGGGAGCGAAAAATCAGTACCAGGTCTCACATTGCACAACCCCCAACAAGTGATCTACCACCATCTTTCCCTCGCCATTATCGCCTAGCTCCGACCGGCTTCTAGCAGCAGAAACCTTGATAGTACTTCGAACGTATAACGGTGAGCCTTGGGTTGACGGCTGGCTCGAGGACCGGCAACATTCAAAACTTTTACACCTTGATCTGAAACGAACTGCTGAATCATCCGGGCAGCCTGCTGTGAAGGGATTTCTTGAGCATCGATTAGCTTGTAGGGTTTAGCGTGCTGCATGCAATACTGTACCGTCAACTCGGTTCCCCCCTCCAGGGTTGAGAAATAGATGATCAGGGTCGCGTCGCTGTTCAAGACATTGTGAAGAGTCCGCTTGCGATATCGGCTATCAGAAAGTTCAATAACGGGGTATTTATCCGGGATGCGCCCATCTTCCGCACGACGTCCTTTCGGACACCATCCACCACAGGATACACCGACCTGAAGCGCCGCATCCAAGGCCCCTCGGTCAACGCCCGTCTGCGCTCCAGAGATGATTTTTATATCATTCATCCTGCACTGCGAGTTACTTTCCAGATCGTCGGCTGGTCTCCCAGACCAACATGGCACGCTTTCGTCCCGCCCCCCAGCGATATTCCCCTGTTTGGCCGGTATTGCGAATCACCCGGTGACAAGGAATCAAATATGATATGGGGTTAGCTGCTACGACGCAGCCCACGGCTCGTGCGCCCCGAGGACAGCCTACGGCCCGTGCGAGCTGTTGATAGGAACAAACACCACCTGCCGGCACATCCAAAAGCCTGCGCCAGACCCTGATCTGAAATGCACTACCCCTGACCAGCAGCTTTAGCGGTGGTTCCATACCCGCATTCGACTGAAATACGCTTCTTGCTAATGAAGCCGTTGCATCCCCTTCCTCACGGATTACCGCACCACACCAAGCATTTTCAAGGGATCTCAAGGGCATTTGATCCGAGGGATTGCGCAGAAAGGCAAGAAAACAAATTGCATTTTCACTCACTGCCAGAAACATAGGTCCAAACGGGCTGGGGTGAATCCCGTAAAGAATCTGAACTCCCTCACGCCCACCACTACCTACCACCAAACTCAGCACCGGTGAACCCTGCGATCGTGAGGCTTTGTGAACGGTAGTTGTGAGAGCTGGTGAAACCTTCCTCTCCAGCAACTGATTTGATAAGCGTAGTTGGTGCACAAAATAATCAACGCTTTGCGACCAGAGGAAATCCTCCGCCCCTACTCCAGCCCAGCGCTTCAATACCAGTTCACATAGACGTGGGTCTAGACCGAGCGATGTAGCAATTTTAGACAATGTCGTCGGATTGCCCGGTGCGCGTTCCATTCCCTCCAATAACCGCTCTATTAACTTATAATCTGTAGTCATCTCTCAGATCAAACCCCTCGCACTAGTGGTCTACCAGCAGAGTAAACTTTTAACCTCCGGTCGCGTATGAGCAACACCATACACATTCTTAAGCTCGCAAGCGATGGAAATTTCTACTAAACTTGAGAGGATCAACATCTAACCCGGATATTTCATAAATTGTACACGCCCTCGCTTGATCCTTGTTTTCACAAGAAATTTTTCTCAGTCGGCCGTAATCGTGGATACGCCGCTCCTTCGCATAATCCCTTGTGAAAATACATCTCTACGCGATCATCGCGCAAATTTATAAAAAATCCGGGCTAAGCTTATTGTCCATGAACCCTTTCATTTCAGGTATTGCGTTGCATATTGGCCTGCTAGGCTTGTTTACCAGTCCCTGCATTAGCGCCGCCACTTTCGAACTTCCGCCGGCGGATCAACAGCTGGTCGGCGAGCCACGTCATATCACTACCCAATACGAAGACACCTTGGTACAAATCGCCTGGCGTTACAATCTAGGGTACGATGAGATTCGTATCGCCAACCCCCGTGTCGATCCGTGGCTTCCCGGGCAAGACACGCCGCTGATATTACCAACACATTTTATACTTCCAGATGCGCCGCGCAAAGGCATTGTAATCAATATCGCAGAAATGCGACTTTACTACTACCCCATACCTCGATCCGGCGAACTCGCTGAAGTGGTGACTTATCCCATCAGCATCGGGCGTGGCGATTGGCAAACGCCACTGACAACGACCAAGATAATCAGCAAGGTCGAAAACCCGGCATGGTACCCACCGGAATCGGTTCGCAAGGAACACGCTGAAAGGGGTGACCTTCTGGCAAAAATCGTGCCTCCTGGGCCGGATAACCCCTTGGGCCTTTTTGCCATGAAGCTCGGCCTTCCTAGTTACCTCATCCATGGCACGAACCGCCCCAGCGGCATAGGGATGCAAGTCACCCATGGATGTATTCGCATGCGTCCAGCCGATATTGATACATTGTTTCACAATGTGGAAGTGGGCACACCGGTGACCATAGTCAATCAAATGTTTAAGGCGGGCTGGTTTGCCGGTGTACTTTACTTGGAAGCCCACCCTCCGTTGAAGGAAGGTGAAATGGCGTTAGAAAAATCGCGAGACCTCACCCCGCTGACCAGAACCCTGCTCAAAGCAACCAAGGACCGTGAAGATTACACTATAGATTGGAAACAGGTGATGCGTATTGCCACCCATCCAAGAGGGGTTCCCATTCCCATTAGACTAAAATCAAACAAGCAGGAATCCTCCACCAATCATCTTGCGATGGGAAGTCATGATCCGGGTTCAGAGAATTATCTTTTGGAAGAATGGTTAGAGGATTAAATCGGGGTGATAGCCCAAGAGATTGTGCCGGACGGAATATCTTAAAAATTGCGAGAAACTCTTGTGTCGTAGCTGGAATATAATACCGACATCAGACACAAGCGCCATTCTCGGACAACCTCCTAGGAGACTGTCCGAGGATAGAGAAGCTACTGCGGAAAAGTTATTTCGGTAACATTCCTAATTACTTCTGCTGAACCTGGTTGAACATGCGGTTGATCTTTTCGTTAGTGGCCGTGCAACATGCCGCCGAATCTTCAGCCAAAACCTTGGCTTCTTCGGCAGCTGACATTGCAGCATCGGCGGTTGCCTTAGCGTCTTCGGATTGAGTGGCTGCTTGGCTGGCTGTTGCTTGCGCCTCTTCTAGCTGCTGTTTTAGGTTTGCCACTTCCTGAGTGCTTGCACACCCAACAGTCAATCCGATGAAAATGGCAACGAGTGCAACGCTTAAAATTCTACTGGATAGTTGTTTCATATTTAGCCCCTTTATGTGACTGTCTATTAAACATGGGAAAATGCATGGGAAAAACTGCACAGGCGCAAGGCCTGTTGCATATAGATTATTATAGTAGCGTTTTACACAGCTTACAAAGCGGACTCGATAGGGATGATTAGAAATAAAATACTTATTCCAGCACCCAATAATTTAACAAGTCCGAAATAAACGCGTTGATATTTCCTTAAAAATATAGCTGACAGATAAAAAAGGGCGCATGCGGTACTGCACGCGCCCTTTTTCAATGTTAGATGAGTAAAAATCCCTCTATTGACTCGCAATCTCCTCCAAACGCTTGGCAGGAATGACCTGACCATCGAGACCCGCCTCCTTCGCGCTCTTCCCATAGGCAACGGTCATCAACGTGCTGTAGTAAACCACGGGCATATGGAACTTCGTGCCATATTTCGCATTGATCTGGTCCTGATAGACCTCCACATTCATCTGACAAACGGGGCATGGGGTAACAATCATCTCCGCACCGCCGTCATAGGCCGACTCGATGATATCCTTGATCAAGGCCTGGCTCTTCTCCGGCTCTGAAAAGGCCAGCGCGCCCCCACAACAAGAGACCTTCTTGTCATAGTTTTCTACCGGCGCCCCTCCCAGGGTCTCTACCAGCTTGTCCAGATATTTCGGGTTTTCGAAGGACTCTCCCTTGATCCCGAAAGGACGGTTGGTCTGACATCCTACATAGCCGGCAATCTTAGTATCTTCCAGAGGTTTGACCACAGCCTTACCCAACGCTTGGTAACCATAATCCTCGATGATCACTCCCACCATGTGGCGGATCTTATTTTCATTCTTGAACACCAATCCCGCCTCGGCCAAGGCTTCATTGGTTTCGGCCATTAATTGCTGATCATCTCCCAGTCGTCCCGAAGTTTCACGAGCAGCCAACCAACAAGCAGCACAGGTCGCTACCACATCCTGCCCCGGATTATGCTGCTCGGACAGGGCAAGGTTACGTGCCGACAAAGCCAGGCGAGGAAGCTCGCCACCGCCGCAAAAACCGATGGAAGCGCTACAGCAGTTCCAGTCCGGAATAGAATTAAGTTGGATGTCCAAGGCTTCACACATGGCATCCACTGAGACCAAATAATTGGACCCGGACGCCCCCTTTTGCGAGGAACATCCCGGATAAAAGGAATATTCTTTAGTCGCCACGAAACCTTCTCCTCGGAGCCTGTCGGATTTAGGACGATCTACTGCGGAAAAGCCGGATTTGGACAGATTTCCCGATCCTTTTCGTTAAATAGCTACGGCTATTCGCCTCAAACGATCGAAAAATCCGTCTCAAACCGTCTTTCCCTCGCTACGATCACCTAAGTCCGACAGACTCCTAGCCGTTGCTTGCATTGTTGGCAATACGTTTATCCTCAAGCTCCCGGGCCTTTTTCAGCATCGCATGAAAACCCTTCAGGTCCTTGATGCCATGACCGCCGACCAGTTCCAGCATATTCATTCGTTTGGTACGGAGCATGTTGTAACCAATCATTTTCAATTTGTAAGCGACCTTGGTCCCCTCGACGAAACCATCCAGGAAATAAAGGCTGACCCCCAGTTTGAGTTCGTTGACCCGGCCCTTCTTGGTGAGGTTATCCCAGAACTTTTCCGCAAACCTGAAAGTAGGCTGCCCCTTGGGAACCAAACCGAGGCGTTTGGCGTAGTGCGCCAGGCCATGCATAATATGGGTAATAGGCAACTCTCGCGGACAGCGCACAATGCAATTGTAGCAAGAGGTACACATCCACATCGCGTTGGAACTCAGCACCTCCTCGCGTTTATTGGCGCGGATCATCTGGAAGATTTCTTGCGGTGGGTGATCCCAGTAAGGCCCCAGCGGGCAGGATCCGGAACACACGCCGCACTGCATGCACATTTTCACCCATTCACCTTCCTCCACGTTGTCTCTGACCTCGTGGAGGAAATTATTGCGGTATTTTTCGATCATGGCTGGGTTGATACCACCGCCCATAGCGCAACTCCTAAAATTTAAATGGGCTTAGACCGATTTTTTCAATTGTTTCAGCCATCTCATTGATGAGGCGGGGGGCACGCTCGATATCGGTAATCGCCACTTCGTGAGTGACCACCCGCTCGGTCTCGAGGTCGAGTTGAACCAGTGTATCGTCAATCTTGCTCATGCGATCGTGGGCCAGCTCCGAACCCTTAACGAAATGACACTGATAATCCACGCCCGTCTGACAACCCATCAACACCACGCCGTCATAGCCGCTGTTGAGGGCATCGGTCACCCAGATGGTGTTCACCGACCCCAGGCATCGCACCGGAACGATGCGTACGTAGGCACTGTAGTCAAGGCGATTCATGCCCGCCATATCCAGAGCGGGGTAAGCATCGTTTTCACAAGCCAGCACCAGAATCCGCGGTTTTTCCTCGAACGCCTCGGGAACCTCCACATTCTTGATCTGCTGTCCCACGGTATCTACCGAATAGTTCTCAAAGGAGATTACGCGTACCGGACAGGCCCCCATGCAGGTCCCGCAACGTCGGCAGCGGGACTCGTTAAATTGGGGATAATACTGCTCGTCTTCGCTGATCGCGCCGAAGGGACAGTCCACGGTACAGCATTTGCACTGCGTGCAACCCTCCTTGCGAAAGGAAGGATAGCTCAGATCGCCCGAGCGCGGATGCACCGCACGCCCCTTGCCGGCATTCTCTACTGCCTGGATGGCCTTCATCGCGGCACCGGTAGCATCATCACGCGCCTGCAGACTATCCATGGGGCGGCGCGTCGGCCCGGCGGAGTAAATCCCGGTACGGCGAGTCTCATAAGGGAAACAAATAAAATGAGAATCGCTAAAGCCGTGCACCAACTGCGGCAGATCCGTGCCCTGGCGGTAATCCAGATTGAGAATGGACTCCATCGGGACCATAGATACCGACACCGCCCGGTCCCTACCATTGCCGCCTTCACCCGCCTTATCCTGCGCCTGCGCGGCTTGTTGTTCGGCTTCCTGATCGATACCGGAATTAGCCACTAAACCGGTGGCCAGTACCACCAGATCGGTAGCCAGGGTAAACTCTTCGTCGAGGATCAGATCCTTGAATTTCACATTGAGGACACCGTTGCCCACAACCACCTCACTGACGCTGCCCTTGGAGAAAATGATCCCCTTGTCCTGACCGCTACGATAGAAATCCTCGCCCCCTGCCCCTGGGGTACGCAAATCGGTGTACAGGATCGTAGTTTCGATACCCGGATTAACATCCTTGAAATACATCGCCTGTTTGATGCTGGCACCACAGCAGAAACCCGAGCAATAAGCGAGATGGCCCGGTTTTTCGCTACGCTGACCCGCACACTGAACAAACACCACACTGTTGATTTCCTTGCCGTCCGATGGCCGTTTGATAGTCTCACCATCGGCCTCGATGACTAACTCTTCCAGTTCCTGCTGAGTAGTCACATCAGGCGTCTTGCCATAGCCGAACTCAGGAAGATTGTTGGCGTCATAAGATTTGAATCCACTGGCCTGGATGATCGCGCCAAAGCCTTCGGTGATTGTGCTCCCGCTCTCAGTACTGATATCCGCGGAAAAACGCCCTGGGGCACCCCCGGTTTTGGTCAGAGTGGCATTCAGATAGACGGTAATGTTCTCATCCGCCTCTACTTTGGCAATGAGATCCGCCATCCCGGTATCCTCCGGATCGGTATAAGGCGCACGAGTGGGGATACGTTTGTACAATCCAGCCATCGCACCACCGAGAACACCCTGCTTCTCAACGATGGTAACTGCATATCCCGCCTTGGAAGCTTCCAAGGCCGAGGTCATACCGGTAAGCCCGCCCCCCGCCACCAGGATGCGCTTATTCAGTAACTGCTCACCACTGGACTCGGGTGCAACCATGTGTTTAATCTCAGCACAGCCCATACGCAGGTAATCAGCCGCCATCTCCTGGGTAGTCTCCCTGTTCTCCTCGATATCCGGCCGCACCCAGACCACCCCTTCACGCAGGTTGGCACGCGTTAGGGCAACATTATCAAAATTGAAGGCCTCGGTTTTAGCTCGCCTTGAACAGGCTGCAATCATGACATGAGTGGCCTCGCCATCGTCTATATCCCGGCGAATCATGGCAACGCCTTCAGCACTGCACAGAAAATCATGCTGCTTACAATACCCCGCCTTGCCTTCGCGGATGGCAATCATCGCCAGCTGGTCGATGTCCAGCCGCTCCCCCAAGCCGCAACCCTTACAGATATAGGCGCCAATCTTTTTTGCTACTGCCACGACTTAACTCTCCGCTCTCGCGACTCGATTGACAACCTGAACGGCTCGCAGCGCCGCGGCAGTGGCATTCTGCACCGAGCGGTTGACATCCAGGGCATCAGAGGCACAGCCTGCGGCAAAAATGCCGCCATTGGCCTCATCGAGTTCGATAAACCCATCCCGGTTGAGTACGACATCCACCGGAAACTCATCCTTAGCCACGCTGGGCTGCATGCCCACCGCCAACACCACCAGGTCGTGGTGATTGGCATAACGGTGGTAGCCCTCGGTGTCCACACCATGACAGATGGGGTTACCCGTCGCCTTGTCCTCGGTGATGTTGGCCACCTTGGACTTGACGAATTTCACATTGGCATCGTTCTGAACCTTCTTATAGAAATCCTCGAAGCGGTCGATGGCCCGGATATCGATGTAATAGACAGTGACCTGAGCATCGTCGCCGTACTGTTCGCGCAAATAGGTGGTTTGCTTGAGGGTGGCCATGCAACAGATGCGCGAGCAATGACGAAGATAGTTGTGATCACGCGAACCGGCACACTGAATAAAGGCGATGTTTTTCGCCTGCTTACCATCGGAGGGGCGCTGAATCTTACCCGCGGTAGGCCCGTAGGGATCCAGCATGCGCTCGAACTCGACGCTGCTCAGAACATTGGCGTAGCGGTCATGACCATAGGGCTGGATCTTATCAGCATCGAAGGGTTGCCAACCGGTAGCCCAGATGATGGCGCCAACCTTGAGCTCGATGATTTGCTCCTGCATCTCCAAATCGATGGCACTATATTGACACGCTGCCTTGGCCTTATCGGCATCGTCGGTGCCGATGATGCGCGGATCCAGCACATAGTGTTGCGGATGGGCCATATTGTAGGGCAAGTAGGCCCCCTTACGCTTGCTCATCTTGTAGTTATAGTCATCGTCGAACTCCGCCTCGACGACCTCGGCACAGGCCCCGCAGGCGGTGCAATTGTCGCTGATATAACGCGGACTGACCTTAAGCGTGGCCGTGTAATCCCCCTCGCTACCGCTGACACCGACCACCTCGGTCAAGGTCAGTAGACGAAGCCCCGAATTAGCCTTGAGACGACGCTGATTTATTTCCAGTCCGCAAGTAGGGAAGCAGAGCTTTGGAAAATATTTATAGAGCTGGGTGATGCGGCCACCGATATAGGGACGCCTCTCAACCAAAATGACATCCTTGCCGGTTTCGGCGGCTTCCAGGGCCGCGGTAATACCGCTGATACCCCCACCGACCACCAGGATAGTCTGGCTGGTTGCAATAACCTCCGTCATGGACTCCTCCATTACAAACTGGAAAACTTACGGTTGCCAATAGATCTCTACCGTTAGCACTGAACAATGCCCTCTCGACATAAGTCTGAGCGAACTAGCTTAGGAATACCACCTACACACCTCCCTATCTGACTTGCCTTATCATTCGTATTTGGCGTTGCGGCAATCGAAGTTTCATATAAAAGAAAAAAACATCCATGTTCTTAGTACGAGGATGTTTTTTTCACAAGCTCTAAGTGCTTCGGTTTTTTAAGCTGGATCCTACAAGTAATCACACTCGCAACTCACTTTGGTTAATGAACAGAATCGGTCTACCTGCCAACAGGGAACAATTATCGAATTTTGGAGAAATCGACCGAGTCTATCCCCATTGTTTTGTCCTGGGCTTTCAACAAGACATCATGCACGCGAATATCGTGCTGACCCAAGCTCCATAACACTACTTTCCCGAACCCGAGTGAGCGTAGCAGTCGGACCTTTTCGAGCAGACTCTTTGCATCCTCGTAAAATACCGTATGTTCACCCTGTTCATCCCGGTAAGTGAAATAAGGCGCACCACCTACCGATAGTAATTGACGTTGCATAACGGCACCATGTTGCTTCAGGAGTTGACTGGCTGACATGAATTGTATGCCGGTGGTTTTAGCAGGCCCCCATTGCATACCACTGACTTTCAAAACCGGTACTATTTTTTCGCGGCCGCATTTAGTCTGAGCATAAGTCATAACCTCACGAATCCAGTCAGTTGAGGCCATCGAACCCGGGCCGGTATGCTTGTTATGCAAGTTATATAACATGATTTGAAATCGATCGACATGCCGGCACAATGCGCTCCAATCCATGGCCCCCGGACCTAGCGAATGGCTATCGCCCCGCTTCGGCTGTACGGTAACAGAAAGTTTTAGATTATACCGTTTCAGATCAGCCGCCAATTCACGGATAAATCGAGTGAAGGGTTCACGAAGCTTGGGATGAAGATTCTCATAGTCAATATCGATTCCTTCAAAACCGTACGACCGCACCAGCTGCAGCAGTTCGGTGCGGTGCAAACGCCGTTTTTTTCCATCGATGAGTAGCTGATGGATCGTCTTCGAGTCCTTGAGTACATTTCTCCCGGTGCTATAGTGTACGTCATTAACGATAGTCAACCAGGAGCGGGTCCGAGCATGCTTGAGCATTGCTACGGTCCGCTGAATATCATCTTTATTTTTTTTAACCAGAATAGGATTTCCGGTACTGTTAAGTGCCCAAGAAAAAAAGAAGACGTCATCAAATAAATGTGCGTTTTGTTCAAGCACTAAGGAACCCCGCGGATAGTCCCAATACGTAATCCAAGCGCCCATTGAGAGAGGGGTTGTTTTAGCCTTGTCGATGGTAGCGGGAGTGCAGCCTGCCAAACAGCACGCAATCATCGACAGTGCTAAGTACATAAGTCTAGTTGAGTCACTCACGGTTAATCTCATAGTTTCATTGAATGGGTTCTAATCCGGATAGTTCATAAATTGCGCACGTCCTCACTTGTTTATTGATTCCACAAGGAATTTTCCTCAGTTGCCCGTAATCAAGGATACGCGACGCCTTCGGATAGTCCCTTGTGAAAACAATATACTGCGCGATCCTCACGCGAATTCATGAAATATCCGGGCTAAGAAGCTATTTTAAAATACCTCAGGTGAGTAAATGAGCATTTCGAACCGACTACTAACGCCGTATCGTGCCAGCTGTGGAGCTTTAAAACAGCGTCTAAAACAAATAGGTCAAACTGGCCCATAGTTGGGTACTGTGATAGCCGGGTACACGTGAATGTTTTAACTCCACCTCCCCGCGAAGACGTTTATCCCATAATTTATTAAGACCTAATTTCGAGCCCCCAGTGAACCGATCTCCATTGAGTTCGTCGTGGGCGATTCCCGCACCGAACTGGGCATCAAAAGAAAGGTTGTCTTTAAAATCGTGCAGGTAAGAAAGATTGGCTTGGCCAACGATTAGGCTTCCCGGCGTATAATAGAATTCAGTTTGCTTTTCGGAATCGCTATACCGCAATTCCGCACCGACTTTCCAATCTCGATGGGTAGACAATCGAAAAGTAGCACCGATGAGTGAATCGTAACGTTTGTTGTCATCACTATATCCTTGCAATGCCAGCTTGGCATTCACAGTCCAGTTCTTATTCAGTATCTGAGCATACTGAAAGCGCGACGCCACAACATCAATATTTTCCGCATGTGCGCTGACCGTATCAACATCGTAGTCGGCCACAGAAAAGCTCAGACGCTGGTCTCCGAGCCAATACTCCATGGCAAGCCAGCCATTTACCGAATCTGCGCCATCATCGAAATCGCGATATCGAAATTTGATTTGCAGCGCCAAATCGTCATTTACCTGCCATTCAGTTCCCAAAGTCAGTTCGTTGGCATGCAGTGGAGCAAGATCGATTTCACGAAACTTGACCCTCGCGGGTTCTAACCAGAGATGAAGGGGTTGTTTCATGGGATAATCCAGGCGTGCGGACAGCCAGTTATTCGTGCGCCCATTGGCGTCGTCGAAGTAGCCGAATTTTAATTTTGCGGACGGCCGCACATGCCAGGCTAAGCTTTCATTGAGACGTTCCGCCCGCTCATTTATTTCAAACGTGTTCTGGGTGGTCGTCTCCTGCAAGCTCGCCAAATATCGCGTAGCCGAATGGTAATTTTCACGCTGATAATCAGTAGCCGCCAAATAATAGAGAGAATCGGTATTTATCCACTGCTCCGCACTCGCCAATTGGATAAACGCATCCCTGGCGCGCCCATAACGACCTTCAGTATAATGGGTCTTGGCGATATTTTTTTCCGCTATATGGATGGGATGCTTGCCAACGAGATGTTGGATGAGTTCCTCACCCGCCCAATGGATCGGCACGACAAAACGCCGCAGTATGCACGGGCCGCTCTCACCAATGCGGATGCGGTTATAACCACGGTTGTCTTGTATGAACCCGTAGGGCATATGACGTCCCAACAATTGTTGATTGATAACCGCGGCTTGTTGAGCGGTGCCTATCAGTTCTTGCCCTGCCTCGGAAAACGGGAACGAATAACCAAGAATGCGGCTGCCGGACAGTTCCTTTTCCAGTATCCGCGTG
Source organism: Gammaproteobacteria bacterium (assembly GCA_024222475.1). Taxonomy (GTDB): domain Bacteria; phylum Pseudomonadota; class Gammaproteobacteria; order JAAEPA01; family JAAEPA01; genus JAAEPA01. The sequence goes on from JAAEPA010000729.1 coordinate 13,761, forward strand.
CTGCTGCGGTAATCCTGCTCAAGACGTTGCCGAAACTCCGTTTCATTTTCAAAACGATGCTCATGCCGCAGCCAACGAAAATTTGACAGAAAAGTCCCTTGCTTGCCATCAGCATCGATCTCAATCAGATCATGAGCGTCATGGCCATGATTCTGCATCTCCCAGCGTCCCGTGTCGGCGTACTTACGAATCATTTCCCAGTCGGCAAAAAACGGGTGGTCATCATGTATTCGCCCAGTGGGGACAAACATCACTGCCCGCATTCCATGTCTGGCCAGCTCTGGATCACCCAGCGCAAAGGAATCGATCCGCGCATCGTCAAAACTGATGATGATAGGTTTTTCCGGAATCTGCATATTTCCGTCAGCCATATCGGCAAATTGCCTGAGCGTAATCGCAGTGTATCCCGCCGCCTTCAGCGCAGCCATCTGGTCACTGAAACGCTCTACCGTTAGATTGACACCCCGACTATGCTTCGCCAGGCCATGATACAGAAGAGCCGGGATATAGCGAATATCAGCTTTAGGCTCACTGAGTTGACGGTATTCCGAAATAGCCGCATCAGCTTGGCCGCTAGTGCTCAGAATCTTACCCCGTTTGAGCCGTAAGCCGTAATCATCAAGCAAAAGAGGATCGTTTTCCTCTAACAGCGCGAGTGCTGACGGGTACTTTCCCATACCGACCAGTGAATCGAGTCTGCCTAAATAGGCACGTCGATTATAGGGACTTCGACCCGCCACCGTGGAAAAAAGCTCGAAGGCCTCTGGGTAGTTTTTTTCGGCATGATTGAGTTCAGCGAGTGCCAACTGCAATAAGGGATTGTGAGCATGAAATGTGGTGGCGTGACGTAAGGTTTCATGCGCCTCATCATATCGGCGCAGACGCTGATATGTTCCCGCCAGTTCCAACCATGATGCGAGTGAGTCGGGCTCCACCTCGACTTCCTGCTCTAACCAAATGATGGCAGCTTGCTGATCAGCGCGACTCAATGCATCCCTTTTCAGCAAACGCAGTAGACGAACATTGGAATTCGACTGGGTAAGAAGATGCCGCGCCTTAGCCAGCGCCACCTCCTGTTTACCGGTTTCATATAGAGATTTTATCCAATAGTACTGGGCCTTGGGTGAATCGGAGTTCAGTCCGAGTACTCTACGCCATTGCTCCTCACCTTTATCAAAGTCGTGATACTGCATCAAGAGTTCACCCCAAAACACATTGATACCGAGATGTTCCGGATATTGCCGCACCAACTTAACAGCAGTGGAACGGGCGGCGCTGTATCGGCTATCGTTGAACAAGGCCTTGGCGCGCAGCAATTGGACAACGGGCTGCTCAGCCTGGATCAATAAGCTGCGCTCCGCGGCTTGAATGGCTTTACCATAGTCCGCGGTTTTCATATAGAGTCGTGCTAGTAAGGCAGGTGGCTCTGCATCTTTCTGAAATATTTCCTCAAATTGCAACCAAGTCTTTTCGCAGAGATCCCAATGTTGTCGGCGCCAATATGCCCAGCCGAGGTGCTTGTAACTGGACTTACTGATCGAACCCCGCCGGCGCGCCTTCTCATACCAATGCGTCGCCGCATCTAAATCGTTCAACTCGAAGGCTACATCGCCAATATGCCTCAACAAATTTTCATCGCCGGCACCCAGTGCCAAGGCTTGCTTCCAATAATATGCCGCTAGCTCCAAGGCTTGCAGATAACGATGTGCCCAGCCAAGATTAATTAAATAACGAGGGTCTTTCGGCGCTAATCTGCTTGCCTGCTGATATCGTTTTATGGCCTCCTGGTACCGTTTTTCTTGAAAATACTGATCGCCCCCTTGGGCATAGAGAGTGGCGAGCCGGTCACCGAGTTCCGGGATCTTCCGCAAATTTGCTTCCAACAAAGAGATAGCATCAGCCTCCTTTCCAGCCATCTGATAAACACGGGCCAATCGCTGAATCACATCGAGATCGGAGGGCTGTTTTCGCAACATAGCCCGGTATTTTTCAATAGCATGTTCCCACTGTTTGAGTGCCTCATGCCCTCTCGCAAGGCGTAACTGAATGGTTCTCTGTTCACTCTGTGCAGAGAGACTCTCCTCAAAAGCAGCCATGGCTTGCGGCCATTGTTCCTGTTCCATATAGGTACTGCCCACGGCATTGAGCAAATCAATGTGCTGAGGGTCTACTTTCAACACAATTTCCCAGATGCGCATCGCTTCATCGAATCGACCGAGTTTATACTGGGCCCAACCAAGATTTTCCCAAGCCTTTAGCAACCCCGGATCCTTTTCAGTGGCCTGTTTAAAGATCCTAGCCGCATGCTCAAATGCTTCAGCCTGGTAGAGTAACGCGCCTTGATCAAGCGCATCCTGCCCGGGAGAACGTGCGAGGCAAACATGAGATTGAAATAACACGAATAACAAAGATAGCCAGAGGTAATGCCTGCAAAACATCACTGCACCTTCACCCTCGAATAGAAATAATAACGGCTCAAACTATGTTGATGAGGCAGCTTGTTTGCTGAGAGAGAATACTTCGTCTTCAAAAATAGAATCGCAGCTCCCCTGCTGTGGTTGTGCTGAGGGAGTGCCGGATTTGCTCAACCACAATTGCTGATCGGAGGCCACGAACTTATCACGCAAACGGGATACTTGCGCCAACTCCAGTTTGCTGGTGATATGGCGCAAGTCCAGATGGACCTGCGCATTCGGCATTGATTGAATAAACGCCTTTAGATCATCAATCCAAGTGGGATTAAGAATACCACCGGGAGCAATGCAAATCGTGGGTATCAACTTCCACCCGTAACGGTGAGCCAGTAAACGCAATAGATCGTTGTCTGAACCCAAATAGTGGAATTTACCTTTATCAAACCACCAGCGTGGAACCGCCAGCGCACCCAGCTCAGATGCCTGCCTCTTTAACTTCTGAACCTCCCAACGCGATGGGTAAGCGTTAACCGATTCAATCCGTAAAGGAAGCAATGTAAGCTGTGGTTCGCGCAACTCTAGTTGAGACTGACCCGCCCTGTTCCATGCCATCCAGCCAACCTTTCCCCGCCATTCGCCCGGCAGATAAACGGGATGTTCGGTAAGCGGTTCATTGTCCCACTCCACCCATATTCCCTGACCACGCTTGCTTAGCGCCACACGGTGATATTCCCCTGGGATCATCGCTTTCTTAAACGAACGTAGAGTCTCCACCTTTTCACCATTGGGGCTGTATTGTAAACTCAGTGCATGAGCATCTCCTCCCCAACGCCAAAACGCACCTGGTGTTTGCTCATCATACTGCACTATCCAAAATTGCTGATTACCGTCTAACCGCAGCTCAGCTTCTATTTTCCAGTATTCAGCCCACTGGCTGCCTGGCACCCACATATCGGCACGACGTTCACCACTTAGCAGAATTCGATTCCCACGGCGCCCGGTCTCACCTACCCCCACCACCCAGTCTGTGGTAACAACATCCAATTGTCCGGTAGTCATCGGGCTTTTTTGAACCGCTAAGATATGCTGCGTCAACCTTTGCGCCGACCAGTCTGCTGTGATGCGTCGACGATTGAGCCGATAGGGGTAAGAACGGTGATCATTGATGCCGAATTCATTGTCGACAAAACCCAAGCTGTAATTAGTCGTCAGCGCCTCTTGGTTGGTCCGCAGGATCAAAGGATCTTTGCTTAGCTTAGAGAGATCACCAAACGGGAAGACATAGGCCTGAGCTGATAGTTTAGATAATTTTTCTTCCAACAGATTTTTACTATAAGCATAGTCCCTGAGGATTCGGTCACGGAATTTAACATCGATTTCCTGTTGCCCTTGATCTGCAATCCAACGCCTATGAAAAAGTGCTTGCCCTGCACTTCCCTCCTGGTCGATAGGGATGGTGTCGTAGCCGGCATGACCGGCAGATGCGATGTCCCACAGTCCACTATTGAGCATGCGCTGCAAGCGATCCCAGTAAAGAAAAGTGGTATTCCGCTCTTGTATCTGTTGAGTACTGACCGTCATAGTGGCGCGCCAACGCATACTACGTAACACGGGATCTACACTCTCGAAAGTTGAGAGAAATCCGTGCTCGAACAGCAATAATACCGACTTGGCAGGCAAAGCTGCCCCAGCATGATAAAATTCTTGAATTTGTTCGATACTGACAGAAACAAATCCCTGAGCGCGAATAGCATGCAAATGCTCTTTTAGCTGTGTCTGTGATATAAATTTTCCATCACCAGATTCGGTGATGCGTCCATAGGTAAACACCAGCAGGAGGGAATCATCCGCCTTTCGGTCGCTATGTCTGGTATCCACGACCGGGTCACGTTCCCAGTACCAATACCCCACGTATATCACACTAATTGAAAAGAGCAGCACCAACCATGCGACGATGTCTTTGGCAAACGTACGCGCCTTGGGGAGTTTGTTCCGGCCATGCATATCAACGTGTCCCCCATTTATTATCACGCACCGTCCAGACAGCGTAATAGGTCTGCCAAACCAATACAAACATATATAATAATGAGAAAGCGACACCAAATACCCATAACTTATCGCGAAAGGTGCCTAAGTAAACAAGACTAAATAGAAGCGCCATCAACCCAACCCCGTAGATATACATATAGGAAAATGAACCTCCAACGAAGAAGGGAAGTATCAAGGCATTACTGACTACGAGGGGAGCCAATACGGGGACAATCGCGCCCATGTAGAAAAAGAAGGCTGCCATAGGATGACGCCGCCACATGAATCGGCTTCCTAAGAAAGTCTCCCGTATCCAAGATTTTTTCCATCGCAGCTGTTGACGGAAGAATACCCGATAGCGATTCGGGACTATTGTTGTACACACGGCCTCACAATCGTATATAACTCGATAACTGCGCAACATGTAATTTGTTAAGCTGCGATCATCACCAAAGGTTGCCTGCACTCCCAGAAATGACTGATTGAGCCAGCTATCAAGGACTTCCATTACATAACTTCTACGATAAGCAGCGAGACATCCCGAGCAACAAGTAACCGTTGAGAATAACGATTCAGCAGCTTTAACAATGCGAAAAGCCACGAAATAGCGTACCTGCTGCATTTTAGTCAGTATACTTTTCTCTGCATTGGTTACATTAGCGTGACCGCATACTGCACCCACTTCGGGATCGTCAAAACCCTGTACAAGCTTGCGTAATGTGTTCCTTTGGACAAAACTGTCAGAATCGACATAGACTAGAATCTCACCGCTAGCCTTACGTGCACCTGCTGCCATGCCATGGCGCTTTCCAAGATTCTTCTCAAAGTTGATTATTTCGATGCTGGGATATCTGCGCTTCGCCCGCTCCATCTCTGCAAGCGTATTATCCGTGGAACCGTCATTGACAACGATAAGTTCTAATCGATCTGTTGGGTAATCAGATTGAAATACACAAACTATCGTGTCGTATATTGAATCTTCTTCATTCTTGCAGGCGATGACCACTGAAATGTCAGTCAACAACCCCACATCTGGTGGTGGTCTGTAGAATGCCGCCAATACAAAGCGCGAGAGAATATAAGAGGAGATTGTTAAGCTATAGACATGAAGGAAGGGAGAATACCAAAAATAGTAAATGTTTAACCACTTAATATAGAGAATATTAAGTACGCATAGTGTAAACAATACAGTGGTTATACAAGGATTGTAACGAAACAGATTGTATGAGAACCGATCTTTACCCCGTTTTGCGTAGGCGATATCATATATGTATACACTTCCCATAGGTTCTTCAATAGTGGAATAGGCCTGTGAAATATCGCGTACTATACGAGCACTCGCAATCTTGCCCTTATATAGACTTGAATTCACAACGACAGACGACTCGGGACTTGGTCTTTTTAAAGGTTCAAGATCGATCCAGTCACCCACTCTTAACGGTTGATCAGATTCTATCTTGGCTCCCTCCACGCTCGTTTCCATCAAGCGGACAACCCCTTGTTTCCTACCCCATTTCAGCGGATTTGCTCGAGAATATTTAAATAGTATATCCTCGGCAGAGTACCTATGTCTTTGCTGCTTCCTGGCCGAGGCCAATTCCACCACATTTTCTTGCTGCGATGACTCCTCATAGGTAGTAGCGTCTACATCTAAGAGAGTAGAGGATCTAACAGTGCTCTCATCGCTGTTCATCATGTCAGGTGCTTTTTAACAATGTCATATTTCTAATTTACTGCTTAACTCTGTACAGATAGGATGCAGTCCACACAAAAGTCAGCTGAAAGGGGTGAAAAGTAATGCTTTCAATTTGAACGGTAGGAATTTACGGGGCAACAACCATAGCCAATAGGTAAAATTTTTACGGACAAACTAACGTTTACTATTTTCAACACAGGCCATGCTGATGCCCACAACGAGCATCCTGGATTATAATTTTTGATATCCGTTTCGGTGGGTTACAACCAACTGTAGACTTTACTTAGAAAGCCGATCGTTCAGTTCATCACTGATCATGCAGAAAAACAAAAAAGCCTAGCGTTCTATACTTATAATTCTTAATTATTGATTTTATTTTTATCAGTTTATTGTTGGAAGACGGGACCGATCGGATTTCAGGTATTATCTTTAGGAATGCGAATAACAAACTTCCCTAACGAGGGCCGCATGATCGTTTTTATTCAAGGCATAACAACAGGTGCATAGTCCAAGCATATCACTGCTGTCACAACGCCTAAGATGGGCGACCAGAAAAGTCAGATAGGGAGGTTATTTCAGTAGCATTCCTTACATTTATAAATGGGTCGAAAGGGTTTTTCCCCATTTCATGGTCCCCATTAATAACTTGATTTGGAATGTTATAAAATATCTTTGGATGGAGGCCTCGACAAAGCCCAATGTTTTACCGATCGGCTCACCTGACCGACATTATCAATTCCATGGATTAGGAATTCGAACGGAAACTAACGTAACCTAACAATGGCTAAATGTTACTGGTTAACGCGATATCTCAATGTATCAACATATCCCCCGCGGGCCTGCCCCGCGCGATCTCCTCGGGGGTGGCATCACGGATATCACGCACATTTACGGTGAAGATTAGGGCCTTCCCGGCTAGGGGGTGATTACCGTCAACGGTGAGTTTACCGTTCTCGATCTTGGAAACCCTAAAGACCTTGGTCTCGCCGCTATCGTTCTGCATCTGCACCTCGGCACCGAGCTGACGGAACTGCTCAGGTACATTTTGGATGTCATCGGTGTAGGTCATCTCACTGCGGTGGGGACCGAAACCCTCAACCGGCGAGAGTTTGATCGTGATCCGGTCACCTGCCTTGCGGCCTTGTAGCGCACGTTCAACCTTTTCCAGCAGGCCACTATCGGTCCCATGGACGTAACTCACGGGAAAATCCACCTGCTCCAGAATATTGTTGTGCTCGTCGGTGATGGAGTAGGTGAACTGGACAAACTTGTGCTTGTCGATCTGCTGTTCGATCATGCCGGCTCCTTTGTAAGAAATGCTACCTAAATAACTTCCCTATCTGACTTGCTTTATCATTCGTCTTCGGCGTTGCGCCAACAGTTTCATAGCTAGGCTATGCGCCTGTTGCCGTGCCTTGAATACGAACGATCATGCGGCGCCAGTTAGGGAAGTTATTTCATTCGCATTACTAAACTATATTTTCTTATAACCTAGCACTCCAGTGCCGCTGCAACAACCTACCATATACCCCAATATTGACAACCAAAACCACGATCCCCAGCAACACCTCCAGTTCCCGAGTCAGACCTGGGGGATAGAGTATCGGCAACAGATAATGATCGACGAAACCAGCTGGGTATCCCGCCTGGCCACCCAGCATCCGCAGCCGGTTCTCCCATGAGGTCAAGGGACAAAACCCGCGCGAAGTCTGTACGAACACCGCCCAGCAGGCCGCCGGAAGATGCCACCAGATCACCCACTGCCAGCGCAGCGCCAGCAGGCCACCAGCGACGGCAAAAACGACAAACCCGATATGCAATAACACCAGGACGTCGGCTAAAATTCGATACCACATCTGAGAATCAGCTTAAAGCAGAGAGGAAACCGGTTTATATCCAAATGTGCATTCCCGGACTATCCTCGGGAAAGGGCGCAAAACCGAAACGCCCGTAAAATCTTTCTAGTCCAGGGGCGGTCATTAAACCGATGAATGCACCCGTTTGAGCCTGAACCTCAATATAGTCCATGAGCTTTGCCATCAACTGACTACCGACACCTTGATACTGATATTCCGTTCGAATGATGAGATCCTGGACGTAGAAATAGATACCATTGTCTCCGGTAATACGACCACAGCCGATCACTTCCCCCTCCCGTACCGCGCACACGGCGTAAAGAGAATTGGCAAGTCCAGCCTCGGCAGCCGTTTTCGGCAAGGCATGCCAACCTACACTGTCACGCAGGTCGAGGTATTCCGCAACCGTTGGTGCACGTTCTTCAAACTCGATGTTCAATTCACTAGTATATATTGTGGGACCAGATAGTTTATGTTCTGTGCAGCGACTCCAAAATCCTGACCAACAGGCGGCCATCCTCAATCCTAAGCCCGTGCCCACCTTGTACGATGATGGTCCTGGCACGGCCACGTAGGGCATAGACCTGATTCAGATCCTGGCTCCAGGCCGGAACGATAAGACTTCCCAATCCGAAGGTTTCATTGTCTTCGCTACGCACGACCGAGAAATACAAGGCCGCGGGATGGCGTTGATAATTGAGCCAACCCAACAGATTATTTGGATTTTCACGCATCAGATCGTGGTACAGACCCTGTGAATGGTTCAGGGTGTTGATTCCCAGTGCGGACCCCATCCAGCTCAGCGGACTTTGTCCGGCCAGCAACCCCAATTCCGCACTCTCCGTACCCCGGTGCGGACTGGCGATGGTAATCAGGGCGGACACACTCCGCTTGGGATGTTGCACCATATACAAACGCGCCAGCACACCTCCAGCCGAATGCCCCACCAGGATCAATGCCGAACCGGGGTGCCTGCGGTGCAGGTAAGCCAGATACCTATCCAGCTGCTTCGACTGAACCATCAGCGATGCTTGGGTAGGTAGATCCAGGGTGATATAACGCCGACTCCCTTGGGTATTGGACATCCGGTCACTAACCCCCCCCGGTCCGGTGGAGAGATGACCACCATCCTTCCAGCCTGATTTTTCCAATACCTGAGTGATCCCGCTGTCACGCCAATTTTCCGCCCCACCGAGATAGCCCTGGATCAACACCAGAGTCTCGGAAGACGCATTTCCGGAAAAAAATAACAGTACCAGCACGCAAAAAGCTATGATGGGTATTGGAAATTGAATTTTCATAGGCCGCGATTATTCCTCTATGAGCAAAGACAACTAGTTATGTGCCCGAACAGAAAGTAGAATTTATTTTCTGTTCAGTCACTAATTATAATACCAGCCTCCTAGCGAGGTCGATTCTGTTCCCCCATACCCATCCGCAGGTCAAACAAAAAAACGTTGACAAGCCTCCCAGGCAGCCGTATTGTTGCAGTGCAGTATATTGTGCATTGCACAAACACTTTACACATGCCTCTCCGGTCTTATAGACCTCTTTTCTGAGAGGCGCTACCACGTGGAGAATACCGATGGAAATCAAAGATAAAGTCGCACTGATCACTGGAGGTGCCAGTGGCATAGGCAGGGCAGTGGCCATGGATCTGGCCCAGCGGGGAGTAAAGGCCATCGCGCTGGTGGATCTCACCGACCAAGCTCATCAAGTTGCAGACGAGATTAACAACCGGGACGGAAACACCATCGTAGAGGTATTTACCGGTGATGTAGTCGATAGCGCTTTTCGCGAACACGTCTATGACAGCATGAGTGAAAAACATGGGGTCGTGAACATCTGTATACCGGCAGCGGGGATTATCCGCGATGACTTGGCGGTGAGGGTTGATAAAGAGACAGGCAAGGCAAAAGTCTACCCCCTGGAAACCTTCCGGCTGTTAGTCGAAGTAGATTTTATCGCCCCCATCTACTGGGCAATAGAGATGCTGGCGCGCATCGCCGAGGACCGCTATCAACAGGGACTTCGCCGCTGGGCGGCCGCTGAAAAGATTCAGGGAACGGTGATCTTTATCGGTTCCGTAGCCTCCCAGGGCAATAAGGGACAGATTGCCTATGCCTCATCCAAGGCGGGACTCGCGGGTGCGGCATCCACCTTAATGAAGGAGGCCATCTTTCATGGGGTGCGTTTTGGGGTCATTCATCCCGGCTTCACCGATACGCCAATACTCCAGGCCATGGGTGAGGAATACGTAAATAAGTATGTATTACCCGATACCCAATTGGGTCGCTTGATTCGCCCCGAGGAGATCGCCGATGCCATCTGCTTCATGATCTCTAATTCCGCAGTAAGCGGTGAACTGTGGGCCGATGCGGGTTGGCATCCCCCGGCATAGACCACAAAACTCGGGCCTTCTGAAAGCTTGGGTTTAGGTAAAAACAAGCTGCGGCAGACCATCCACTGCTACGTACTGAAGATCAACATCGGGTGAAGATCAACATCGGCTATTATTAGACCTGGCAAGACAAACTTGCCGGTTGTCTTCGAGGAATGTTATGACTCAACTACTTGCAGTAAATGGTTCCTATAGAGAGAACGGTGCAATAGATCAAGCGCTCAAGGTGGCCGTAGAGACGGTCTCGGAGGCCGGAGCGGCTATTGAAGTCATCTACCTGCGCGATTTTCCCATCGAATTCTGCCGCAATTGCCGCCAATGCACCCAGCTGCCGGGCGAGGCACCCGGCTCCTGTGTCCACTAAGACCGCATGCACGAGTTGATCGAGAAGATAGAAGCCGCCGATGGCTATATCCTCGCCTCTCCGACCAATTTCTATTCGGTAACCGCAGTATTCAAAAGATTCATGGAAAGGCTAGTGGTATATGCCTACTGGCCGTGGGGGCAGCATGCCCCGAAACTTAGAAAGAACAAACATACCAAGCGGGCCATACTGATCGCCTCTAGCGCCGCCCCCGGGCTTATGGGGCGCTTCTTTTACACCACCTTGAAGCAACTGAAGATGACAGCGCAGACCATTGGCGCCAAACCGGTAGGCTCGGTATTTATTGGGTTTATGTCCCAACAAGAGCAGCCCGCATTACCTGACAAGGCCCGACAACGAGTGCGGGCCATCGTTAGCAGGCTGTTGTGACTGCGCAAGGCTGTTGTTAGTCGGATTTTAGCCTTCGAAATAATCTACTCCTGTGAATCGCTATCACTCTAATTAAGTAATCGCTCAGTCCCCCTACTCGAATCCCCTCTCCCTCGGGGAGAGGGTTAGGGTGAGGGTTCACAAAGACTAGGGAGCTGAACGGTTACCTAATGACTTGTTGGCAAAAAGGCAGCAAGCCTATTGAGCAAGGCGGTGAGCGCCTTACTGTCGGCGGGTTTGTGCTCGATGGTGAATGCCAAGCCTCGGGCCTTGCCTTCGATGCGGATGTGCGTACGCAGCAGAAAGACCACGGCGACCAGCAGGCCGGCGCTAAGCAGACCCGCATCGAAGCGTTGCGGCGGCGGATGGTTCAGCAAGGCGATCATCGCCGGCGCCCGTTGCGAGTCTTCGCCAATCACCTCGAGGGTAGCATGGGCAATGACGGCCTGCTCGGCAGGAGGCAGCGACACCAAGGCCAGGCGGGCGAGCCGTTTGGCGACCTTTGGGTAATCGGGGTCGGCCGCGGCCAGGGTGTGGAGCAGATTCAGTGCCTGGGTTTCATTCAAGTCAATCGGTAAGGTTTGTTCATTCATTCGGTGTCTTCTCCAGTTCGTTGATGGGGATCAGCTTATCCAAGCCTGCGGCGTGCCAACGCTCCCTCAGCGTTGCGCGACTGGATTCGTCGGCGACTCGCAGGTTTTGGGCGTAGTTTCTGACGGTTATTGCTAGAAAGTGTTGATCGCCGGTTTGGGAGAATCCGGTGACGGCCTTGAGAAACCACTCACCGGCAAGCCCATATTCACCTCGTGCCTGGGACAATCGACCTAATTGCCCGTAGGTCAACGCCGCGCCGTGCTCGTTGCCGAGTTTTTCTTCGATGGCCAGCGACTTCTGATACCACTGGGCGGCGGTGGCGATATCGCGTTGTTCTTCAGCGATCCTCCCCAGTTGGTGGTAGGCACTGGCAACACCTTTCTGATCATCCATCGATGCTTTATGCTCGGCCCGTGATTCAAACAACCGCATGGCCGTAGCAAAATCTCGGTTATTTTGCGCAAAGGCGGCCAGTGACTGGGTCAACGCAGCGATGCCATTATCCATATGCAACTCACCCGCCAGGGACAAGGCGCTGTGGAAGCTGGCACCCTGCAGGGCAAAGGGGATGCGCTGTTCATGCAGCTCTTTTGGCGCCAGTTGATCTGCAATGCGCCCCATGGCATCGACAAAACCCCGTTGTAAGGTCTCCGTCGCCGGGTGGTGCTGATGTAAAAACCCGCTCAGAGCGGGATGCATGGCATAGACACCTTGGCCCTGGTGGTGCAGCAGCCCACCGGTTTCCAGGGCAGTGATGCACCCGTTCAGTGTAGATTTCTCTACAGTAGTCTCTGCGGACTGACACATGGCTTCGAGAAGACCGATATCTACATATCTCTGGTGCAGACCAATGAATTGCAGTAGCGGCGCGTAGGCCTCAGGCAGCCCCTGGTCCAGCAGGCTGAGGGCGGCGAAGATGCGCCGCGTGCTCTCATCGCCGGCGGCGCCTTCAAACTGCGATTGCCACGCCTCAAGCAGCGCTTGGGCGGGGCGCTCTTGCAGGCGCAGCAGCACGGCACGCATCGCCAGCGGGTGGCCGTCGAGCACCTGCATCAGCTCCATGAATGAGGCATCTTCCCGGTCGATGTCCAGCCCCAGGTCGTGCACCACGGCATTGCAGTAGGCCCAGCGCTGCTCTCCGGTTAGGCCGCCCAGCGGCAGACGGTAACACTCGGTGGGCGACAGCCAGTTTTCCGGCGAGCGGCTGGTGATAAGGATCTTGGTTTTGCCACCGCGCAATTGCTGCAGCAGTGTCTTGAGCCGCTGACGGTCTTCTTCCGGCAGCAGGGGGGTGACCTCCGTGCCGGGGATGCCGGCAGCGGATTCGAAGTTGTCCCAGATGATGAGAAAGGGATGTTCGCGCAGCGTGACAATGAGCGCTTCGAGTTTCTTCTCCAGCGCCAGGGCGCTGGCGCGGGGCTCGAACAGGCCCTCCACCAGGCGGTTGATGACATATTCGGCTGAGTGGATGGCATCGAAGGCAAACCAGAACACACCGGCCCCCAGACCGTGGGTATCGCGCAGCCAGTGCAGAAAGCCGCGCGCCAGGGTGGTCTTGCCCACGCCCGCCATGCCGTGGACCAGCACAGCGGCCTGCCTTTGTCTGAGCCGGGCCCTTTCCAATGACTGTATGGCACGATCGCGACCGATAAAGCCGTAATCACCCAGCTCAAGCACCTCTTCGGGCAGCGGCTCGGATGAGGGGACGGGCACCTCCCTGGGCAGGGAGTGCGTCTCTTTGAATCCCGGCAAAACAATGGGCTCTTGCTGGTAGAGCACCGGGACCAGCCAATCCTGTAAGGGAAACTCGCCGCGGACACAGGCTCGAGCGTCCTGCTCCAGCATGGCCTGGCGTCCGGCGCGCACCGCCTCGGCGACCTCACCGCTTTCGATCAGGCGTTTGTAAAAGGCCGGCACGAACTGTTGGGCGCCGCTGACATAGAGGTTGTA
>JAAEPA010000730.1 GCA_024222475.1 Gammaproteobacteria bacterium
TGTCATTACCCCTTATTAAAAAACCAATCGGATTTAACACCTGACCAAAAAGACATCCTTGTATTCCTTATTTTTTATTATTTTAAGTTAAATCCCATTAACTTTGCTTGTTTGCATGTTATATCTTGTACTGGCTCTGGTAGTGGTTTTGGTATTGCGATTACGGTGACAGTTTACTTATTACACTAAATGCTTTGGGCAGACCCACCGTTATTCAAGAAAAGAAGGGTTAGGTAATAATTAAGTGCATTAAGTAAACCGTCACCGTAATTGGGGCAGTGGTGGAATATTGGACCTGACCCGGATCACGGATCATCTATGACCCTAATCTTCGCAGACCTTGCTTGCAAACCAGACCAGGCTTGACCATAATTTGCGTCACTACAGTGTAAAGATATTGCTATGCAAATCACAAATATCTCCGATGCCAAGGCAAGCCTGTCTAAGCTGGTTGAGAAGAACCCCTTTGATCGAATACTCGTGGCACAGGCCCAGGTGGAGCGATTAACTCTGGTAATCCATAACCCTAGAATGAAGGGTTATTCTGTGCAGGTTATTGAGACATAATCATGGGATCCAAAGTAAAAAAAGCCAACGCTAGTAACAGCATCGTAGTCAATAAAAAGGCCAGACACGAATTCTTCATCGAAGACCGGCTGGAGGCAGGGCTGATTCTTGAAGGCTGGGAGGTTAAGAGTCTGCGTGATAAACGCATAGCTCTCCAGGAGAGCTATGTATTGTTAAAAGACGGTGAGGCTTGGTTGTTCGGTGCACATATTTCGCCTTTATCCACCGTCTCCACCCATTTCACGCCCGATCCTCTGCGTACCCGCAAACTGCTATTGCATCAACGGGAACTGGTCGGGCTGATAGGTTCGGTAGAGCGCAAGGGCTACACCCTGGTCCCCTTATCAGTCTACTGGAAGAGAGGCCGGGCCAAGCTTGAAATCGGTCTAGCCAAGGGGAAAAAACAATACGACAAACGCGCCACGGATAAACAGCGCGACTGGCAGCGGCAAAAGCAACGCATTATGAAACAGAACACATAAATTGCGCTGACGAACGACGGCTAGCTTTAGTTATTATTAGATTTTAACCAGATACAGCTTCCCCTGCTGGATTTATCGATATCTTGCAACTGGGCATCATGCGCTGCCAGCTCATCTGCAGTGGCCCTGATGACTCTCAACCGCGGGCGCCCTACCGGTATCCGCCGGATACTGCCCTCCCCCTTACCCAGGTCTTCCTCCTCGCCGACCAGTGACAAACTGGTTTGACCGCCCGTCATGGCTAAATACACATCGGCAAGAATGCGGGCATCGAGTAAGGCGCCGTGTAACTCACGCTTGGAATTATCGATATCATAACGCTTACAGAGGGCATCGAGGTTATTCTTCTGCCCAGGATGTAGACGTCGAGCAAGATTGAGGGTATCAAGCACATCACCCCGCTCATCGACCGGTGTAGCTCGTGGTGAATCTAATCTTTGCAACTCAGCGTTAAGAAAACCCACATCAAAAGAAGCGTTATGGATCACCAGCTCGTCATTTTTAATGAAATCCAGAAATTCGTTCACTATCGCATCAAATAAAGGCTTATCCGCCAGAAATTCATTACTTATCCCATGCACCTCAATCGCCCCCTCATCGATCTTCCGATTGGGCTTGATATAGTGGTGAAAATCACGCCCCGTGACGCGCCGGTTGATCAATTCAACACAACCGATTTCAATAATCCGGTGCCCCTGAGAGACCTCAAGGCCGGTAGTTTCAGTATCGAGCACGATCTGTCTCATATCAAAACCTATAATGTAACTGCCCATGCCCGCACCCCAAATGCGCCAATTCTGCGTTCGAAAATGGTCAAATACACGAGTATGATCACATTTTCCGCCTTGAACTGACGAATTTGGGGCACGGGCATGAGCAGTTACCCTCTATTTGAAGGTGGGTGAGTAGTTACCCTATTTTTACTTTAAAAGCTCATCGATGGCCTCATTGGCGAGCTGGTCCACGAGTTCGTTTTCAGTATGACCGCTGTGTCCCTTGACCCATCTCCAGTCGATAGAGTGTTCGACTACCACGCTGTCCAATCTGCGCCATAGATCTTCGTTTTTTACGGGCTGCCGCTTTGAGGTTTTCCAACCGCGTTTTTTCCAGTTGGGGACCCATTGTTTAATACCATCGCAAAGATAACGGGAATCAGTAGTAAGAATGACATTGCAGCTGCGCTTAAGTGCCTCGAGTGCGGAGATCGCCGCCATCATTTCCATACGATTATTAGTGGTTTTATACTCACCACCCTTCAAAGTTTTTTCCTTGCCTTGGTAACGCAGCAGCGCTCCCCAGCCCCCTGGCCCCGGATTTCCTCGACAGGCCCCATCGGTGAAGATCTCAACGGATTGAGTCACGCGAAACCTCCCGCGTAGAAGGTTCTGCTAGGTTGCCCGGCAGCAGTCCTTGATGAGGCACCCAACGCGGCTTGATCGGGGTCAGTGTAGCCTCCTTCTTCTGCGCCAATACCACGTTTAGAGCGCCCAAGGATGGTGCCAGACGGTGACTAACCTTTTCGGCAATCGCCAAATATTTATGTAAACCTGAATTTTGGATGGGTGGATTGTGACCTAGACAATGATTGGCCAAAGTATCGAATCCTAATAGAGATAACCAATCCCGTAGCCGGATCAAACTGTAAAACCGCCCGCACCACGGTACGCGATTTTTCTGACCCGGCAATACCTTCCATAGTCCATATAGGCTCATTGGATTAAACCCTACGATCACTACATGTCCCTCAGGGATGAGTATCCTGTCTATCTCACGCAATATGCCATGCGGGTCGTGAGCAAAATCCAGCGTATGAAGCAATAAAACAAGGTCTAGGCTGTCTTTTTTGAAGGGCAGATAATCAGCTTTAGCCAGTAGATCAACAGAACCGGCAACGATCCCGAGGTGGATACAATGGTTGATACGACTTTGCGCCAACATATCCATACGTTGATCTAGACACCCGATCTGCAAAGCATAGTAGCCGAACAATCGTGGCAGCAGGCTGTCCAGACAATCATTTATGCCGTGCAACAATGATCTTCCCGGTCTGCTTGAATACCAATCTTGCAGAGCTAAAAAGATTTGAGTGGAACTTATTTCACAACAATGACGAGACTTCATTACCCTTCATGACAAGGTTATTTCTGCCATCACGTCAGTATCCCTGACGTATATATCGATAACGGATAGGTATGCTGCCTTACCAGGGAAGGCAAAATCGACAAATACTGCATGCTCGAACGGCCCATCTGCCACGAGCATACACGCAACCGAGGCTAAACGCATCAGGATAAGCATAAATGCCTTTCGTTACCGTGGTAAGTGAGCGTGGATACGCAGCTCAACCACAGCACCGGCATTGTTAATACCCAATGACGAATGAGTTTTCCGGTTACTTAGCACACCGCCTTTGCCGTATAGCGGCGTTGGAACACAAAAGCCATAGGAAAAACTATGACTTACGTGTTCTGCCTTGCTCTACGACAAACTCGGCGCACTCTGCATTCCTGATAACCCATCCGTCATGGGTATAATACCCAATGACAGATGGGTGATTAGTGTCCGCAAGAGGTATAAAATTAGGCTACCTCCTTAGATTTACAGCTGTTATCCTGGCGCACCATGGATATCTTCGCATTTATCAGAAAAAAAACCTGCTGGACACTGATCACCCTGCTACTGGTTCTAAACGCCTGCGCGACTAAGCCGGCCCTGGAACCGGAACACCTTCCCGACGCTGATCCCCGCCCCACCTCCAGCTTGATCCTCGATGAAGATAACTCCTCACAGACAGAGATCGTTGAGAGCGATGAACCAAGTTCAGCACATACAAACTCCCATCCCAGCCAAGATGAAAACGAGATCTGGGGCAGAATACGCAGCGGCTTCAGTTTTCCCAGCAATGATGAACACCCCAAGGTCCAAGAATATCTCAATTGGCACCGACACCATCCGAACTATATACGCCGCATCACCAAGCGTGCAGAACCCTTTATGTATTTTATCCTGACGGAACTTGAACGCCGCGGGATGCCTTATGAGCTGACCTTGTTACCCGCCATTGAAAGTGCCTACATCGCCATGGCGTATTCACCGAGCAAGGCCGCCGGAATCTGGCAATTCATCCCTGGAACGGGGCTTCGTTATGGCCTGAAACAAAACTGGTGGTATGACGGACGCCGGGACATCTATGCCTCCACGCTGGCGGCCCTGAATTACCTCAGCCACCTTAACCATCGTTTTGAAGGCGACTGGCTACTTACCCTAGCTGCTTACAACGCAGGCCCCTTACGGGTCAATAGGGCCATGGAAAAAAACAGAAAAGAAGGCAAATCCACTCGCTACTGGGACCTAAAATTGCCCGGAGAAACGCAGAACTACATTCCTAAGATGCTGGCGATGCGGACGATTATAGAAGCCCCGCAAACTTACGGAACGACGCTGTGGCCGATCGAGGATAAACCGCTCATCAAAGCAGTACCCGTGGATAGCCAGATCGAACTTGCTCTGGCCGCTGAACTGGCGGGTATGGACTTGGACACGCTCAGGCAACTCAACCCAGGATTTAAACGCTGGGCCACCGATCCGGATGGGCCTCATTTGCTGTTACTACCTACTGACAAGGCCGTTGAATTTAAACTCAAACTGGCTGAACTACCGCCAGAACACAGGATCACCTGGGTCCGCCATAAAATAAAACCGGGTGAAAACCTCATCCTTATCGCTAGAAAATATCGCATTTCCGTAGACCACATAAAACACGCCAATCTGCTGCGTAGCGAGAAAATCATCGCGGGCAGACAACTCCTGGTTCCCAAAGCCAGCTATCCAATAAATGGCCAAACCTTTACCGGCCCCCTGCATAGACCCACGATCCAAGCGGCATTGAGCGGAACCCACCCATATTATCACCGGGTAAAAAACGGAGAAACATTGTGGAGTATATCAAGGCAATATGCGGTCTCACTGAAGGAACTGATCACCTGGAATGAATTGACCACTAACGATACCCTCGTCATTGGCGAAAGGTTGATAATTAAATCGTCAAAAAGACTCGCTGCAACGGGTACCCAACCCATAAGAACCATACAATACTCAGTAAAGGCAGGAGACTCGCTGTACCGGATCGCCAGACACTTCAGAGTTAAATTAGCAGATCTAAAGCGCTGGAACGATCTGTCCAATACCAGCCTGCTTCATCCCGGTCAGACCGTCAAAGTGCATGTGGAGATTGCCCGTCAAAGCAGTGATAGTTAAATCATGGTCGCGTCAACTCATCGCATCTAACCCGCATTATCCCGGCGATCAGCGCTCTGTTTTAGGGGTCTGAGCAAAAAATCAAGCAACCTTACTTGATTCAGGCCGCCATATCCGGCATAAAAGACATCTCCGCGAGCAACGCTTTAGACTTTAGATCATGAACCTAAAAGGCATCCTAGATATAGCGGGACGCAGCGACACCGGTCGTGTGCGCACGCAGAATGAAGACAGCCTAGGCGAAGATGTCCAGATTGGACTGGTAGTATTAGCCGATGGTATGGGTGGGTACAAAGGTGGAGAGATCGCCAGCTCCATGGCTGTAAATACCATTGTCGACCAATTGAGAACCACAATTCCAAAAATGCCCCCTGGCGAGGAGGATGAAGAAACCAATTATTCCAGGGAAAGCCTTGCGGTCCGTGAATCAATAACCAAGGCCAACGAGAATGTATACAACGCAGCACAGAATCAGGCACAGTACCATGGAATGGGTACCACCCTAGTCATGGGCGTCTTCTATGACAATCGCATCACTGTTGCCCATATCGGTGACTCAAGGATGTACCGCTTTCGCAATGACCAGCTAGAGCAGATCACCGTCGACCATACGCTACTACAAGAATTGGTCGATAGAGGATTTTACAGCCCTGAAGAGGCAAAGGCTTCGCTGAATAAAAACCTGGTGACTCGGGCCCTAGGGATAGAACACTCGGTCGCGATAGACGTTCAGGAGCTTCCGATCATCCCCGGCGATATCTACCTACTGTGTTCAGACGGTTTAAATGATATGGTCGATGATGATGATATCACCTCCATTCTCAGACTTTATGAAGATAACCTCGATAAAAAAGCCGATCATCTGATCAACCAGGCTAACACCAAAGGAGGCAGAGACAATATCTCTGTCTTACTGGCCAGACCCAATACCTCATTTCCCTCCAATCGATCCTGGCATCAAAAGGCACTTGACTGGCTGCTCACAAAAAAATGAAATAACCCAATAACTTACCTGTTGAGAGCTCTCGCTCTCAACCCTTTAAAATACGCATGTCAAGGTAAATAATTATTAGGATTTGATGGATCTTACCTTGAATAGTGGTATCTTGTATTTTTTACCATGCGGGCAAAAAACCATCTCTTACCTAGATCCTGCAAGTGATCTAGGTCCTACTCAAGTCCTATTTAAACCGGGGGTCGTCCTATGAGTTTACTCGACGGTAAACGAGCATTAATTGTTGGGGTTGCTAGTAAACGTTCCATTGCTTGGGGCATCGCTCAGGCCATGCGCCGGGAAGGTGCCGAACTTGCCTTCACCTATCAGAATGAGAGGATGAAACCTCGTGTTGAAAAACTGGCTGGACAATGCGACTGCGATATCGTGGTTCCCTGCGACGTACAAGATGACGAACAAATTGAAGCTGTTTTCGAACATCTGGATAATTATTGGGACCATTTTGACATACTCATCCACTCTGTCGCCTTCGCACATAAAGAAGAACTCGAAGGTGATTTTTTAGACAACATGACCCGTGAGGGTTTCCTGATGGCCCATGACATCAGCAGTTACAGCTTTGCCGCCTTGGCCAAAGCCGGCCGACAAATGATGCATGGACGCAATGGGGCCATACTGACCCTCACCTACATGGGCTCGATACGCGCAATGCCCAACTACAACGTCATGGGTCTGGCTAAGGCCAGCCTCGAAGCCAACGTCCGTTATCTGGCGTATACCCTGGGACCCGAAGGTATTCGGGTCAATGGTATTTCCGCCGGTCCCATACGCACCCTGGCCGCCGCCGGCATAGGAAATTTCCGCAAAATGCTCGACCACGTAGAGGAAAATGCTCCGCTGCGCAAAAACGTCAGCATCGAGGAGGTCGGCAATGTCGGGGCCTTTCTCTGTTCCGACATGGCCGCGGGCGTTACCGGCGAAATTACCTATGTGGATGCCGGTTTCAACATCGTTGGCATGACTGGATACTGAGAGCTTGTGAATACCCCACGAAGCAAGGACCCCAGCTTTGTGGGAATTTTATTCTCAATCACGGATCAGATACATTTTTTTGGGACTAGCGCATGAAAGATCCAGCTTAGGTGTCGCTGAAAACCACGCAAAAAACAAGGTTACCTATCTTGTATTAAGCACCCCTCTTCGTAAACATCCTGTAATATTATTGTAATATTTAAGTAATATAACTATACTCTTCCTATCTTGGAGCGGTCTAAGTATTAATTTACGTATTTCACAACCATGGTGTGATGGCAGCAAACTGCATACCTGGAATACAATCTGCTAGATATGCGTTTCTGACGAGAGTATAGGTGAACAATGAACATCAATATAATTACTGAGCTTCTTCGTGTTTTACTAAGTGTCTCTTTTGTAGGGGGATTTATGCTTGGAATCTCGATATTCCAAACCTATTTATAAACCACTGTAGGAAAGGATAGATCTAGCTGGGAATACGCCATCACCTGCTGAAAACCCTGCTTCAAAAGCGACTGTCATTTCACACTTCGTTATTCCACCTCATGGTCCATCGATATTCTCTCTCACGATGCGAACATCGGCACCGGCTTCCATCGCTTTGAAAGTAGCCTCGAGTTCACGGTTACCATAGCCGCTGCTCTGCTGCATCTCCACCGTTTTCAAGTCTTTCTCCACTTGCCCATTTTCCTGCACAGCTTTAACGAGGATTACGGCATAGTCACCATTGGTTAGTTGAACGCCTCCAACTGTAGGCGCACTGCTCTGTGGCTTTTCAAAGACGAAGGCCTTGTTCAGTATGGCGTTAGGAACCTTCTTATCATCTCGCTTGACCCATCCGAATTCCTGTAGCTGATTACCGAATTTCTGCGCCACAGCAACGGGATCAGCCTCAGTTGCCAGTTCCGCAATGGCTTGAGCACCCTGCGAAGCGGCTTGATCACGAGCTTTGTCAGCTATCAGCGTCAATCTTATCTCTTCCCTGACCTCATCCAGGGGCTTGAGTTTTGCAAGCTCATGCTCGTTAACTCGTATAACGACTACATGCCCGTCGACTAACTCCACTAAGTCGCTATTTCTCCCTTGCGTTAAGACTTCTTCTAAAAATGCCGCCATCCTTATCTTGGCATGACTGCCCAACCCTTCTCCCTTCATTCTCGTTATCCAATCGGTGTCTTTGATGTCCAATGCCAATGCCTCAGCAGCAGGGGCAAGACTATCGGGTTGTTCATAACTCAAGGTGAGTAACTGTTCTGCCAATTCGAGAAATTGAGATTCCGCGCTACGCTGTTGGTGATCCAAGGCGATCTGATCACGCACTTCATCATAGTCTCTTCGTTGTTCCGCAGTGATCTCCAAGAGCTGTAAAATCTGAAACCCTTTATCGGTTTTAATTGGATCGCTGATCTGATCTATACCTAGATTAAAAAGCGCTTTTTCCAGGCTCGGATCCATGTCACCTCGAACTATAAAACCTAACTCCCCTCCGGATGAAGCCGAAAGGACGTCATCGGAGAATTCTTTTGCCAAGGCAGCAAAGTCTCCCCCACTACGTAAGTTTGCCACGAGTTCCTCGGCGCGTTGCCGTATCTCGTCCAACTTTTTAAGGTCTGTTTCATCGTTATTCTGCAAAGGCGTTTTTAACAAGATATGCCTAGCGCGCCTCTGCTCGGGGTTGGTGTATAGCTCGGCCTGCTCCTCATAAACCTGCCGTAAAATGTCCTCTTTCACCTCTATACTCTCGATAAGTTCCTGTTCCTTCAGTTCTAGATAGGAGAGTTTCACCCGCTCGCTTGTCTGATACCGTTCTTTATGAGCGTCAAAATAGGACTGAACATCCCCTTCTTCAATTTCTGCGCTCGCCTGCTCCTTATCTGCCGGAACGACAAAATATGCCACATCTCGCTGCTGGTGTTTCAGACGTAAATAATCATTGACTGAAGAATTTGGAAGAAAGGCGGAATTGCTGATGCCCTCGATGAATTGCGATACTCGAATCTGCTGACGCAGATCCCGTTCAAACTCCACCATAGTCCGTCTTTGTGACTGCAAAACGAGCTCATAACGTTTCTTATCAAATACGCCATTATTGCTAAAACTAGGGATCGAACTGAGTTGTTCGAACAATACCTTATCAGCAACATGATATCCTGCGCCATCAAGTTCCTGCCTCAACAACTCGTTACGCACCACCCTTTGCAAGGCGTTTTCTCTTAACACCACATCGCTGTACTGAGGCGGAAGTTGCCCCCCAATCATCGATTGCAAGTATCGTTTCTGTTGCTGAAACTCTCGATTGAACAATTGCACGGAAATCGCTTGCCCATTGACTTCAGCGGCCAATCGAGGATCACTGCCGCCTAGATATTCCTGTATACCCCATAGAGCGAAGGGGATAGAAATCAGTATGATGATGATATAGGCAATCCAACCGCTGGCGCGATCACGAATGGTTTGCAGCATGGGAGGTTTTTGAGGGTCTTTAAGAAATGCGGTTTTACAAAACACGAAGGGGCGTCAATGACGCCCCTTCGACTCGTAATAGTGGCAGAGTGAACGGGACTTGAATCCGTAGAGAAACTTCAAGATACATTTATATTCAATTAGTTACGCTTCAACAACTGCTTGAATATAACCTAGATCCTGCGAGAGATCGCATTCACACAGCATGGACTCAAGTTGTCAATATTTTTCCGGTCTCTACAATGTGTAGCCAACGATACCACAAAGCCTAGACGAATAAAATAAGCCACTGATCAGGATAAGCTGTTTTTTCGCCCGCTCCGAAATAACCCCCCTATCCAGCTTGCCTTATCACTCGTATTCTGCATTGCGACAACAGTTGCAAGCTGGGCGGCGCCAGTTATCACGCCCAACATACCAACGATCATGCGGTGCCAAACATCTAGATTTACCACCAACTTGGAAGGTAGGGTAAGCCAGCGCCATAAAGAAAAAATGAATTCAGCCCGCCCCCTCTCTGGGCACCGAAGTCATAAAGGGGAGGGTAATGCCCATCCACGTCGTAGGTAGGCGAATTAGGTTCAGGCTGGTAGCCACGCCCATGCCCCGTCGATGGATAATGTGAGCCTGAAGAGGGAAACCGCTTATCATACCTGTCTTGATCAGGATAATAATCCGTTGCGGGATAATCACCATAACGAGGGGCATAGCTGTCAACCTGGCCAGATGGGGGTTGTCTTACTTGATCGGCACTGCGATAGGGATCATATCCCTCGCCCGGATAGCCCAAAGATTCATAGCCGGGTACCCGCTGGGCACCATTTCCCTCGGCGGGAAGTGCCCAGGGATTGTATCTTTTCTTATCTGCACCGACATAAGCAGGTTGCTCAGGACGAGTATAGCTCGGGCGCTGCGCGCGATCGGGCTGAGTCTGGGGAGGAAAATACACTCCTTCAGACCAATGTCTGCCACTGTTGCTATCCGCCACAGCTCGTTGGCTTGATAGCAAGCAGAAAGTTAAAATGAGCAATCGTAAGGTAACTATCATGACACTCGCCAATCACTGGCTTGATTTTCTTCCGCTGATCAATCTATGTATACCCATGACGGATAGGTTTTCGGGTGCGCAGGGTGCGTCAGGTTTGTTGCAGAACAAGGCAAAATACGTAAGACATATGCTTTTTCTATGGTTTTCGTGTTCTAACGCAGCTATGCGGCAAAGCCGGTGCGCTATGGACCCTGAAAACTCATTCATCATGGGTATAACACCTGCTTTCAAAGGATTCGACCGCAATATCAATCAGTTTATCGGTAATATAAGCTAAATAGTTAATCCTCATTCTATGTATATTTCGGGAACTTTCATTCCATATGATTTTGGGCACCGGATATTCGCCGATCAGGGGCCAAACTCACGAGTTGGTATTGTTTTATTCTGACTCCATTTCCAGAATCAGCTACTCTCAGGCCAGCGATAAATGTCCACCGAGCCAGGTCTATTTAATACACACTCATTGGCGGAACTAAAAAATGACACCGGATAATCCTTACACACCCCCATCATCCACAGTGCAAGATACCCCCTACAGATCTGAGGGCGGCAGTCTGCACAGTGGCATCGCAGGTAAGTATGATTTCTCCATAGGAGAGGTTATCAAGGAATCCTGGGACAAGACCCAGGGCATGAAAGCGACTTTCTGGATGGCCGCTGGCATCATCATGGCGGCATTGATTGTTGTGGGCATCGTGCTTGAATTCTTGCTGGGTGCCCCACTGGAAAATGAAATATATAGTCCAGCCGATTTCATCAAGCAGATAATTTCCCAACTGATAAGCGGGGCCATCACTTACCCCCTGATGGCCGGCCTTATCATGCTGGGAATTCAGCGTGCCGTGGATCAGCCGATAACCGTCAACCAGGCATTCAGTTATTTTGGGTATGCGCTGCCCCTGGCCATCCTGGGTGTCCTGACCACGCTCCTGACCTATATCGGTTTTCTGTTACTGATACTGCCGGGTATTTACCTGGCAATTGCCTATATTTTAGCCACCCCCCTGCTAGTGGAAAAACAACTCACGCCCTGGCAAGCGATGGAGAGTTCGCGTAAGGCGATTACCCGCCACTGGTTTAAAGTGTTTTTGCTACTGTTGGCAACCGCCCTGATCATGTTCATCAGTGCGATCCCACTGGGTCTAGGCTTAATATGGACTTACCCGATGGCGATCAACGTCCTGGGAATTGTTTACCGAGAAATCTTCGGAGTTGAACTGGTTTAGGAATGCGAATGAAATAACTTCCCTAACTGACGCCGAATGATCGTTCGTGTTGAAGGCGCGACAATAGGCGCACAGCCTCGCTATGTAATTGTTGTTGCAACGCCGAAGACGGGCGATCAGGCAAGTCAGATAGGGAAGTGTGTAGGTAGCATTCCTTAGCAGCATGATTCTCAGCGGCTGGTGGTCTAGAACGCAGCACTGCGCTTGATCTGCAAATATTTATTCACCAAGCTCACCCCCAGCGCATTGGGAACGACATCGAGACTAACGATGCCGTTAGCGCCTAGCTGGTCTAAAGCCCGCTGTCGGTGATCCATGTATTCATGAATTGCGGCGACTCGCAAAGCATCGTCAAAGTTATCGACATCTTCCTGCAAGACATCGTCGATTACCTGTTCACGCAGGCTGGCCAACAATACCAAATGATGTCTCCTGAGCGTATTCAGAGCGCTGATGAGTTCACCGCAATTAGCATCCTGCACATTGGTAATAACGATAATCAGCGCACGCTTCTTCTGCTGACTAAGCAACTGCATTACGGCTTGATCGTAGTCCGGCACATCATTATTTGGATGCAATTCATAAACAAAATTCAGAATTCGATTGGCGCTTGCAACGCCCTTTGCGGGCGGCAACCACAGCCCTGAACCACCGAAGGTGCCAACACCTACCGCATCCCCCTGGCGTAGAGCCACATAGGCCAACAATAGTAGGGCGTTGAGGCTGTGATCGAAATGGGGTAATTCATCGTCTTGGGTACGCATGGACCAGCCACAGTCGATGAGGAAGACGACCTGCTGGTCCCGATCGTCCTGATATTCCCTGGAAATCAGTTTTCGAACCCGCGCCGAGGCCTTCCAGTCTATGCCCCGAATTGGATCACCTTGCCGGTATTCCCGCAATTGCAGAAAATCCAGACCCTCGCTCCGACGACGAAACTTGCGTATCCCCATCGATGCCAATTGATTATCCTGTATCCATTGCAGTGTTTTGGAAACCACGAAGAAGTCTGGATATACTCTGGCCCGGGAACGACTGCTAAACCAGCGATTACACCACCACAGACCCAGCGGCGAGCGTATGCGTGCCTGGGTAGTCGAAAAGATCAAAGATCCTCGCCGGTTGGGGCGTAGGCCGTAGTCCACCGCGATGCCCTGCCCTGAATCCAGCCGCAGCGTTAATGGTAGGCCGCGGCCAAGAACCGTCTCCGGATGGTGATCATACAAGGCCAGCTGGAGGTTCCGCCGACCCTGGTTAGCAATATCTAGTACAACACTGCACCAGCGCCCCAAGGACAGGGAATCTTCAATTTTACGCTGTATTACCAGTCCCGTGGGACGCAGGGTCAGTAGGGCATCAGCAACGCTGACCACCATTATTACAGCAAATACAAACCACCATAGATCCTCCCATTGCGGCCACAGGCAGACCGACAGTCCAACCGTGCTCAGCAGCCAGAGCAGCAGCAACATACGCCGGTCAGGGATCATTCTCTAGGGGCATCCGCCCGGTCGATGATGGTCTGCAGTACGTCATCCGTGCTCTGGCCATCCAACTCCCGTTCCGGAGTCAAGGCAATGCGGTGACGTAATGCAGGCAAGGCGATGCGCTTCACATCATCAGGGATAACATAGTCACGCCCCTCTAGTAAAGCCACAGCTCGTGCCGCCCGGATCATGGCAATGGCACCACGTGGCCCTGCCCCCGTTGAGATTCCCTGACACTGGCGAGTGCTACGCGTGATACTCACTGCATACCGATTGACCTGCGGATCCACCCTAACCGTGGCGCCGGCCTGTTGGATAGCCAATATCATCTGCGGATCCGCGACGGTATCCACCCTTGAGACATCCAGCCCATCGCCCACGGTCTCTCTGGTTATGGTTTCGACCATGGTGACCTCTTCCTCCTCCTCGGGATAATCGATCTGTATCTTCAACAGAAACCGATCGAGCTGGGCCTCAGGTAGCGGATAGGTCCCCTCATGCTCAAGGGAGTTCTGAGTGGCTAGGGTCATAAAGGGTCTCGGCACCTCGATGCCTTTGCCTTCGATCGTCACCTGTTGTTCCTGCATAACCTCTAGCAATGCGGATTGAGTTTTCGCGGGTGCACGATTGATTTCATCGGCCAGCAGCAGATGAGTGAACACCGGACCTCGGCGAATGGCGAAACGCTCAGTCTTTGGATCATAGATCGCATGGCCGCTGACATCGCTAGGCATCAGATCGGGAGTGAACTGAATCCGCGCAAAGCGGCCCTGGAAGGTCTTGGCCAGCGCCTTCACCAGCAAGGTCTTTCCCAGCCCGGGGACACCCTCGATCAACACATGACCGGCAGCGAACAACGCGATCATTACCTGCTCAATAACCGGCCCCTGTCCGATGACCGCCTTGGCTATCTGTGCATGTATCCGTTGCCCCAGTTCACGGAATTGATCCACTGGGGATGGTGATGATGACCCCAGACTCGCCCTGAATTCCTGAGAGGCATTTATCATAGCTTTTTCCTGATGGATTCGAGAAGCTGGATCCTGCGAGTGAAGGCCTGTGCATCATCGCTAGGCGCAGCGTGTAATAGCGCATGAATATCCTGAACGGCAAGCTGATTGAACTCGGCCAATAGCTGTTCACGCCGCTGGGAGTCTAGGGCCGTCCATCCGGGATGATGGGCAAGCAGACGTCTTTCCAGAGCGGACTCCACACTATCGAGCAAATGCCGCTGTTGACCCTGCGCCCAAAGAAACCGTCCACTGGCCTCGATATGTTCGAGTAGTCTACGGCGTCTAGGTGCCGGTAGCGGCAACAGGGGACCGAAACGCGGTATGCTTACCCCGAACCAGGCTCCGAGCAGCAGCATCAGGCTAATGATCAGCGGCCTACCATGCTGCCAGAGCCATTTCCGTAATGGCGGCATCTGCTCGGTATGCACCAACCAGACCTTATTGACCACGCCCGTGAGGTGTAACAAATGCCATAAAAATTCAGCATGGTCGTATTTCCCTATTCTGCCATTGCTGATAAAACCCAGTTCACAGAGCACGCTAACGTGACCTTTTCCGTGACGTGCATGTATCAGATAAATGCCCTGTTCATCCTCCAGGACGATATCCGGATTGATATCTTTAGGCCGAAAGCTGAAAAAACGATCGAGCTCTATGGCTAAGAAATCCTTTGCTTGCGGCAGATCGATATCCAGCAAGGCGAATCCTTCTGTATTTGACTCATCTTTTTCAGCGGCATACACAGAGATCCCCAATCTGCTGAGCAGATCATCCCTGATCTCGGCTCCTGCTACTGAGATATCGGCTTGCCGCGCGGCAAGAATCAAATGTCCGCCCTGAGTCACCCAATCCAATAACAGATCATGGTGCTGTGGGACCCAGGCGGCACGTTGGGTGGCAATCACCAGGGTGTCACCCACGGGAGGTAGGCGCTGCTCCTGCAACAGACTAGGCAAGGTCTTGGCAGGAATGCCCATGCCCTTGGTAAACCGCCGTGCCGCCAATACGGGATTGGTTTTGGCCTCACCCTGATAGCCAACCTTGATATCGATTTCTTTACGCTCCAGGTTGGTAGTAATCCACCAACCCACGGCACCGATCACTGGCAGTGCAATCAATACGGTGATGACAACCCCGCGGGTCATTCCTGCCCCCCAAAATGCTGTGACCACTGATCGCATAGACTCAAGGCTTGCTCATCCTCAGGGACGAGATGGCCATAAGCCAGGGCCTGCCAGAGCCCGGTCAAACGCCCCAGGTAATGTGCCCTCTGCGCACTCAAGCGCGTTTGACACAGGGCCAATACATCGCCCTCAGTATGCCCAGAATTCAATTGCAAGCGTTCGCGGTTCACCAGAACCATAAGGCTGCCTCGATACAGCAGACTCAGGGCATCTCGCCCCTGGCCTTTGTTCCAGAGCCGCCGCGCTTCGCCCGCGATATCCTCAGGTAGCGTCTCGGCCCGGATATCCATCCCGAACAGAGTCTCGGGTGCAGTGTAATCCTGCGCCTTTATCGCTTGTTTGTTAAACAGCCCCACCCAGCGTTCGCGATAAACGACAATCATCACGATGCCCACCACCAAGGCCACCCACAATAATATCTCGGTCACTGCGGCAACGACGTCGGTTATCTCGAATAGCCCCCAAATTCCTTTTGGATCACCGGGCTGCGAGCCCTCTTCCAGAAATCTAAGGCTCCATTGCACCTTCTCCTCGGTGGTTCGAAACTCAGGTTGTTCGAGGACGCTCGACATGACCTCCTTGGCTAGTGTTGGATCAAGGCGTTGTACCGCGATTTGTTGCTGCTCAGGAACACTGGTATTCGCCTGCGCTGGCGTTAGCGCCAGCGAGACGGGCATAGTGATCGAGACCAAGCCTATGACGACCAAAGCAGTTACCGTGGAAGAACCCGGCCGACTGAGCCGCGCCGCCATCCGCCGAAAGATCAGCTCGATGTCCCAAGCTTCCAAGTGTGTGCGTCGGTTGAGATACAGGGAAAACCCCGCGCCCACATACATCGGTTCCATCACGCTCACCGCAATGAAATAACTGACATTGGAAAACATCTGGTACCAGAGGGTCTGTTCACCGCTGATAATCTGCTGCCAGAGGGCATCATCGTGGCCCTCCGGAATGAATAGCAGCAGCGCCCCGATCAGGCCAATACTGAGGACTGACTCAAGGTGCAGACAAACCACGGTCAACCAAACGGCCTGGGATCTGCTGCGTTGTTGCAACAAACGTCGGCGGCTGCGTCGCGCTCGCGCGCCTAAGGCCTCGAGCTGCCACACCGGCAGGTTGAAACTGCGAGCGAGATCCCCTCGCCGCAGGGTCAGATGGGCAAACAACCCGGTCTTGAGCAGACCAGGCAGCTTATTGAAGGTTTGTTGTAGGGTGGGTGTAGCGCCGAACAGCGCGTGGCCAATAACATACAGGACGATCCGATCATAAAGAGGTTTCAGCCACCAAAACATCAGGCCGGCGATCCATAGATGGTCATAAAAGACGATATTGAGAACAACAAAGAAGGGAAAGACCGTTGCAAACCAGGCGGCATAGACCGACGACCACCAGTGCCGAATCAACTTAAACCCTAAGTCCATGGCCTCCCAAGCATTCCGAGGACGAATCACTACAGTGGCTTTGTCAAGCTCCACGACCGCGACCCACCCCGCCGAAATAGCCAATAACCAGCAGCCACAACAGCCCTCCCACAGCAAATTTCAGCGCCAGGGGAAGTCCGTCGATCGAAGACCAGTAAGCCTCTATGAATGCCGCGCTCAGGAACATGAGCGCCGCACCATAAAGCATCTGCACCGCAACCCGACCCTGTTCGCGCAATGCACGTATCCGACTTAGCCGTCCTGGACGGATCAGCGCAACACCCAACCTCAAACCGGCCGCACCGCTGAGCACGATGGCATTGAGTTCCATGGCACTATGACCGATGACAAAACCCCAGAAAGGCAGATGATATCCAATGTGGATGAGATACCCCGCAATCGTGCCGATCAACAAACCGTTAAAGACCAGGAAAAAAACGCTGCCAAGCCCCATCAACACACCGCCGGCAAAGGTTTGAAAACCGATTCCGGTATTGTTACGGATATAGTATCCGAACATGAGAAAATCACTCTGGCCCTCATGGTCCTGATCTACCCTGCCCTCCATCCGCGGCGTGTACATCCCCTCAAAGGCCTGCACTTGCTCGGGTTCCATCAAGCGATAAACACTTTGCGGGTACAGCTGCACGAGCACAATCATGGCCAACAGTGGACCATAAAACAGTAGCGCCGATAGACCCACTAATCGCCACTGATGACGCACCAATACTGGAAAACCCGCCGCCAAATAAAGCACGATGGCCCGGCGTAGGTCGCTACGCGAACCATATAGTCGTTGATGCGCCCGAAGTACCAGTCGACTAAGCCTAGCAATGAGCTGTCGGCTGTAAAGCCTGGTGCGAGCCAGGGCGAGATGATGGCAGAGCTGACGATAGAGATGTGGGAAATCGGTATCGACCGCAAGCGCAGAGGCAACGGAAGGCGCGTCTATGGCTTTTGCGATAGTGGGTTCCAACCGCGATTCTAGCCGTATCCAGAGCGCTTGATGACGTGCCACGAACAGCTCCTGACTCATCGTCTTCCGGCAATCCAAGCCGCGGTTGCCAGGACGCCTTCCAACATCCCTTTGGAGTCGGTTTTTCTCCCACCGGTTAGGGGACCGGTGAGCTGGGCCAGTTCTTCATTGCGTTGCGGGGTAAGCGAAACACTGCGCTCGGCAAAGCTCACTAGGGCTTGTTGTTCTTCGAGGGTCAAGGCATGACGCGGGCTAAGCGGTTGCACCTCCGGCAGGGTAGCCGGCAACCGTTCAGTCTCACTGTAGACAACGAGGGTACCGGCGACCAGATCGCCCAAGCGCTTAAAATCCGGACTGACCAGCATACTGATCAACCCAAAGCCGTAGCTAAAGGGTAAAAAATCAACAAACCGTAGTAGATTTCGAATCATGGAAGCGGACCAGTCCACAGCCGTACCGTCATCGTTTAAGACACGCAATCCCATGGTGGATTTTCCAGGTGTTTGCCCCTCCCGATAGACCTCATAGAGAACAAAATAGAACCATTCCATTAGAAACAGGAGGATAAGAAACAGGCCCATCAGGAAATCACCGGCCACGAAAAGGCTCAGAACAAACCCAATAACGATGTAGATAACCGCTCGAAACAGGGTATCGATGGACCAAGCCAAGGCCCTGGCAACAGGACCTGCGACCGTCATACTCAACTCAATACCCTCTGGAATTTCTACATTACAGAGCGTATCCAGTGGCGATTGGCGCATAGGCATAGAGGGAAGTTAAATAGGTAACGTGCTCTACTGCGTCCAGATCTTCATAAGCTGAACTTGGGGCATGAACCAGGATAGACTAAGGAGATAAAAACAGTGACTGGAAGGTTATCGACGCATTGCAGCACAGGAGTTCGTCGAACTCAGCAATACTACGATCTTGGATGCGGAATGAAAGTTGGAAATATGCCTTTCCTTCAGGCTTATTTTATATTGGTAAACCACTACTAGTGCCGGAAATTTTACAGCAAAGTAGTATAATTATTGAAAGGACTATGAAAATGTATAAACGCAGCTTTGGTAGCATTGATGTGGTTTACCCGTCAGCTACTCTTAAGCGGCGGAAAGCAAAAGGGACGAACGCAGATGAGTCAAACGTGGTTGCGAAACAGATTTGCTCACCCAGGAGCAGGAAGATGTAGACGGTTTCTTACAACTTTCACCCTTATGATAGTCTTTGCTTGCCCCTACCAAGCCTCGTCCGAGCCCGTCAAGGGTCTTCGTCCTGCGGATAGCAAAGAAATATCGGTGAGCGGAATATCCCTCTACACGGGGAGTTACGCCTTGCTCATCGGAGTTAGCGACTATACCCGCGGTTGGCCGGACCTGGAAAGCGTACCCTTCGAACTCGAGCGGGTAGAAACACAACTCCAGGAGAAGGGATTCACAATTGTGAAACGGCTCAACCCCGATTCGGGGGCATTGAAACGCGCCTTCGAGAAATTTATCGGCGATTACGGTTACGACACCGGAAATCGTTTGCTGTTCTTTTTCTCGGGTCATGGACACACGCGCGACAACAACCGCAAGGGCTACCTCGTGCCGACCGATGCCCCCAACCCCGAGGCGGACGAGAGAGGTTTTCTCCGCAAGGCCTTGCCGATGAGCCAGATCATAGCCTGGTCGCGGCAATTCGAAGCCAAACACGCCCTGTTTGTATTCGACAGCTGCTTCTCCGGGACAGTTTTCAAGGAGAAGTCCATCGCGCACGCGCCCAAACACATCAGCCGTTCAGTCGCCCTTCCGGTCAGACAGTTCATTACCGCGGGAAGCGCGGGAGAAACCGTTCCGGCCCAAAGCGTATTTGTCCCCGCCTTCATCGATGCACTGAAGTACGGATGGGGAGATCTCAATAAGGACGGGTACATTACCGGAATGGAATTGGGATACTATCTCCAGACCAAGGTCCCAGGGCATGTGGATCAGTCCCCCCAGTTCGGAAAGATCCGGGATTACGAGCTATCCCGCGGCGATTACGTCTTTCTGGATAAAGCCAGACAGGGTCAAACGGCGGTCATACCGCTGGCACCCGAAACCATCCTGGATCGTCCTCCCATTCCCCACCAGGACACTATCCCTACACCGAGCACACCGCGCGTTGCAGTCCTATTCGCTGAAAACTTCACGGAGTCGGGCATGAGCGGCAAGACCGCGCAGCAGCGCATCGTGGAAAAAGTCAAGCATAAAGGCCTTAAAGTCGTGCGCTTGAGCAGCGCACAGCAAAAACGCATCGAGCAGGAACCGAGCCTGACCAACGAACTTGCTACTTCGCTGCGGAACAAGGTGGAGTTTCTGGTCGTGGGCAGAGCCGTG
This sequence comes from Gammaproteobacteria bacterium, assembly GCA_024222475.1. Taxonomy (GTDB): domain Bacteria; phylum Pseudomonadota; class Gammaproteobacteria; order JAAEPA01; family JAAEPA01; genus JAAEPA01. The sequence goes on from JAAEPA010000730.1 coordinate 20,481, forward strand.
GTCAGATCCACGGCGGGCTATCGGGGTAGCGAGCTTCGGCCACGTCTGGCAACGCTCGAATATGAGGTAGTCAGGACCCGAGACGGGGAGATCATGGTCAGTGGTGAGGCGCTAGGTAAAAGGCCCCATATCGACGAATGGATCGGGGGAAAGGCTGCGATCAAACAAGCGGCGGACTCGGCATGGATGGAAATCGCACAGGCATTCGAATAATGGATGCATTAATTTTTTGAATGGAATTCAAGCTAAAGGGAAACGTGATATGAAGTACCATGTGAACATTATATTGGTATTGGGGACACTAATATTGGGTGCTTGCGCCATGCCTAAGACCTATGAGTCAGGAATGCGCAACCTCAATCAGCGGAACTACGCTCACGCGGTCGAACTATTAGCACGAGCTGCGGCGGAAAAACCCGGTGATGATAAGATCGAAAATGCCCTGTCAAAGGCTAGCCGGGCCTTGGCCACTCAACACATAGAATCGGCTGAAAGGTTGTCGCGCTACGATCTGCCGACAAGAATCTCGTTGCTCGAAAAGGCAGCCAAGCTCGATCCTGCCAATAGCCATGCCCCCAACTTATTGAGACAGGTCACGGCGGAACACGAGCAGATTCTGAATGAATCGAAACGCCTGCAAGCACTTGTCGCTACCGACCCCAAGGGTGCGCATGAGGGGTTCGCCGCACTGATCCCCTACCAGGAATACGTGGACGCCGTCACCACAGCGGGAGAAACCATCAATAAAACATTGATCGGCAAAGGTTACGAGGCACTCAAAGGCAATCGCTGGGCAGAGGCGAGACGTTCTTTTGAGGAGGCGCTGAAGGTCATTCCGGAGAACCCCGGCGCCCGGGCAGGACAGAAATCGATCGAAGCCAAGAAAATGGCACGGGCGCGCCGCCATGAAGAAGCCTATCGACTGTTGACAGAAATCGAGCAGATGGATCCGCAGAATCCCGTGGCGGTCACATTGATGCCCACTGTACGCCGGGAGCTGGTGACCCAGAAGCTCGATAAGGCACGACGCTGGGCATCATCGTCGGATACGGGACGTCAAATTCAGGCCTTCGAGCAGTATGCGGCGATTCTAGGGATCGCTGCGACGGACCCGGCGATGGTGGCAAAAGTGGAACAGGCCATGAACATGTTGCGCGGTTCGGTCAGCACGAACCTAATCAGCCGGGCTAAGGACTTGCGTAAAAGCAACAAATATCAGTACTCTGCGGCCATTCTGAAACTGCTGCAAGCCGCCTATCGCCTCAGCCCGCCACACGCCGAAAAACATACCGACATAGCCTCGTTTGCGTGGGCGATTACCGATGAAAAGAAAAAATTGAACCTCATGATCCACTTCAAGGATGAGAGCCGAGGCAGACATAATTTCGCCCAATTGATAGGCGACGAACTCGCCGCCTCTCTCGAGGATGCCGACATCGCCAAACTGAATATTGTGCATCGAGACGAATTACAAGAACTCGTACTGAACGAGGAAAGCCTCGCCCAGGGCTACAGCTCGAGGAGCAGAGAGGGGATCGATCTGGAGACAGCAGAGCTCATCATCTTCGGTAAGGTATTGAGAAACCACTTCGTCGAAACCGGCAGGAATATGCCAAGACGCAGAAGTTCACGTTATTTGGCAGGCACGAGACAGGTGGACAATCCGGATTGGTACCGCGCCAAGACGAACTTCGAACAGACACAACAGCAATACCAGCAGAATCGCCGGCAGCAGGAACAAATCCGGGCAAACTCTGCGCAACAGACCGGCGGGAACAAATGGGCCGCGGCGCTGAGCGGACTCAGCGCCGGACTGAATGAGGTATCATTGAATTCCGCGAGAGATCAATACTATGCCACACCCCGCTATATCAACGAAGACGTCATCCAAAGCTATTCTTACAATGAATACACGGTTAAGATCTCTGGCGATGTCCGGGTAAGTTATCGATTCATCGACCGGCGCAGCAGCGTTGCCAGCAAATGGGAAGTAATCAAAGAGCTGTCCGAGGTAGAAGAAACCATTACCGAAGGTGTGATGGAAACCGACATGGAAGGGCGCAAGAATCGGTATGGCAACCTGCCGGACCTGTTCGATGAGAGGGAGAAGGTTCAGCACAAGATTCTCCGAGAGATTTCGACAAAGGTGATAGGTACGCTCAAGGAATACCACTGGAAACGCTTCTGTGACTCCGGTGAAAAGCAACACCGCCGCGGTAATCGTGATTTGGCGCTCGAGTACTACAGCCTGTGCCTAGAGGTGGCGAGAGATCAGCAGGGCGAGGCCATCGAAACAGCGTCCAAGAACGTCGCTGATTTCATCGGGATCAGTGAACCAGTGTTGCAAAAATACGCCTTGGTGAAAGAAAGGGATGACGAGCGTTGGCCATACGGTCCGGCAGCCTTATCGGAGCAAGAGATCCAGCAGATATTCAGATAGATTGGATAGTAGGTAGGCTGCGCAATGTTAATGAGCGATTTCCAGTATATGAACATGGAACCCAATCAATCCGACGTTTGCCCAGAATGCGGCAAACAGATATCACCCACAGATGAAGTCTGCCCCGGCTGCGGAACCTCCCTTGGTCTGAAGGCTTGGGAGAGGGAACGGGATCGACTGAAGAGACTGTGGGTAATCTCCGTCGCATTTTTCTGGTTCAGTGTTATTTTTCAGGGCACGCTGTTCGTCCTGGACGGTACGCTGAATCTAGTTCTACTCTCCGTGATCGGCGGCATGATGATTCTGGGTCTCATCCTGAAGTTTCGGCTGCAATATCACGAACGCAGGAAACCCCAGCAGTGACAAGGTATCATCTCTATGAATGAACGCAGCTTTCAAATGCAGCTGGTTAGCCATTACGAAGGAACTGAAAATACAGTGACCAATTTAAACATAGAGGTTTTAGAGGACGGGCAATGGGAGGATTTCGATCTGAATAGTCGTTCTCCCGGCTTTGTCATCTTTGTCTACGCAGTGTTCACCTGCCAACACCTCTATCTCCGCACCAATGCCGCAGAGCGAGGGCTTCTCATGGACCACGCCATTGGCTCCATACACATGGTCACTACCGAAGACTGGGATTTGAGAAGACTGCACGTCAGGTTCGATGTCACACTGGTATCGGGAAGAGCGAGCTCGGATGAGACGAACCACATCATAGGACGCATGAAACAGTGTCCCGTGTCTAGAAACATCAGGGATATTGCGGAAGATAAAACCGAGCTGCGTTTTTCTTACTGAATCGACGCTTGCGTATCGATATCTACAATCACACCTTTTTCAGCTGTCTCGATTAACTCAAGTGAATTACTGTTTGCTTGGATGATACTACGCGCACCTTCGTCGGTACGTAATTGCATCAATGCCTGTGCATGGCGAGCTGAAAATCCGACCGGGTGTCCACGAAAATTTTTATAGACCGGGGTGATGATATCTGAGCCCTGTTGCAGACCGGTGACTACCGCTTGAATCACAGTTTCCGGGATATAGGGCATATCGGCCAGGGCAATGACCCAGCCTTGTGCATCAGGTTTATTGGTCACGCCGCAGGCGATACTGGTACCCATACCTAGACGAGCAAGCGGATTTTCAATGACTTGCACACCTTCTTGTGTCAGTAGTTTTGCGACTTCGTTGTTTATATCGTCTACCACAGCTAGGGTAGCGGTCAGTACGGTATTCAAACGCCAAGCTGACGCTAACACCATGGGTGTGCCATCGTTTAATTGATGCAGCAGTTTATTGCTTCCAAAACGTGTACTTTGCCCAGCTGCAAGCAGGATTCCGACAATGGTTGAACTCATGTGTCGTTGATGAGGTATTATGAGTTTTGTTTTTCCTGATGTCGCAGTGAAGTGATTTCAGCCATGATAGACACGGCGATTTCCGGGGGAGAGTGACTGCCGATGGGTAAGCCGACCGGGGCATGCAGACGTTGCAGTTGTGGCGCGGTGACATCCAGGGTTATCAGGCGTTCGCGGCGTTTCTCGCAGTTGAGTTTTGAGCCGATGGCACCGATGTAGAAGGCCGGTGAAGACAGGGCATCAAGCAAGGCCATGTCGTCGAGTTTGGGGTCATGGGTAAGCGCCACCACGATGCTGCGTGCATGAGTGGCATAGGTCTGAACCGCCTCGTCTGGCATGCTGTTCACGATGTCGCATCCATCGAAGGCGGATTGGTCACTATCGCTTTCGCGCGGATCACAGATGATGACGCGATAGTTCATCATTATCGCAATTTGCGCGACGTATTCTGACAAATGACCGGCACCGATCAGGAGTATCTGCCAGCGTGGTCCAAAGGTTTTCTTGAGATACGCATCCGAATAATAAAAGTCATCATCAACCGAGGCCGGGTGCAGGCTCACTTCACCGGTAATTAAACAAACGCGCCGTGCCACCAGTTCGTTGGCTTTGATATTACCTATCAAGGTTTGTAACTGGATGGCGCTTTCAAGTTGCTCGATCAGCAGTTCCAGCCGCCCGCCGCAGGGCAAACCTAGGCGCGTGGCTTCTGCGCGATTGATGCCATAATCGATGAGGGTGGGAAATGTATCAGCGAGTTGGTGTGCCTGGTAACGCGCCAGCAGGTCTTCCTCGACACAACCGCCCGACACCGACCCGCTGAGTCGACCGTCTTCGCGCATCAGCATCAGTGAACCCACAGGGCGCGGTGAGGAGCCCCAAGTCCTGACCACGGTTACCAGTACCGGGCGGTGGCCCTGTTCCAGCCAGCGGATGGCGGTTTGCAGTATTTCCCGGTCGGTGCTGTATCGCGGCATACGTAGTGCAACTGCTCAGGCCGACAGTCTCAACGGCAAGCGGTCAAATCGCTGACCGGTTGCCGCGGTCAAGGCATTCGCGACCGCGGGTGCGATGACCGGTGTAGCCGGTTCCCCAACGCCGGTCGGTGGTTTTGCAGATTTGACAATGTGTACTTCGACCAGCGGCATCTGGTTCATGCGCAACACGGTGTAGTCATGAAAATTGGATTGCACCACGCGCCCTTTATCAATAGCCAATTCGCTGCTCAAGGTTGCCGACAATCCGAAACCCATACCACCTTCCATTTGTGCCACAACAATGTCCGGATTGATCGCGATGCCGCAGTCGACGGCGATCACAACCCGGTCCACAGAAAAGCCCTTATTGGCATGTACGCTGACTTCGGCAACCTGTGCGACATAACTGTTGAAGGATTCGTGGACAGCGATGCCGCGCCCGCGCCCCGCCGCCATAGGTTGGCCCCAGCCCGCTTTTTCAGCCACCAGCTCCAACACGCCGAGCTGACGGGGATGGTCTTTCAACAAGGCACGCCGAAATTCGAGCGGATCCTTGTTCGCCACCAGCGCCAGTTGATCGATGAAGGTTTCAACCGCAAACGCCGTGTGAGTGGAACCGACCGAGCGCCACCACTGCACCGGCACCGGGAGTTTTGTAGTATGCAGCTCAACGGTGACATTGGGAATCGCATAGGGCATATTGGATGCACCCTCGACCGAGGTGATGTCGATACCGTCCTTGACCAGACCGCCTTCAAACGCCGTGCCGGCGATGATGGATTGACCCACGATGCGGTGTTGCCAGGCGACCGGGTTACCGTCCGCGTCCAGTCCTGCTTCGAGCTTATGCACATACAGCGGCCGGTAATAGCCGGCGCGCATGTCGTCTTCGCGCGTCCAAACCAGTTTGACCGGCGCCTCGTCGTCAAGGGCCTTGACGATGGTGGCGGTTTCGACCAGATAATCCGACTGCGGATTGGCGCGACGGCCAAACGATCCACCGGCATAGAGCATGTTGATTTTCACTTGTTCCGGTGCGATACCGAACACACTGGCCACCGCGTTCTGATCCCCTGTTTGGAACTGATCACCGTTCCAGATTTCCACGCCGTCTTTGTGACGTTGCATGACACAGTTCATCGGTTCGAGTGTAGCATGCGCCAGAAAAGGAAATTCCAGGGTCGCCTGCAGCGTACTACTGGCCGACTGCATGGCGTTTGATACATCACCGTCCTTGCGCGCCACAGTCCCCGGTTTATTGGCCAGCACCTTATATTCTGCCAACAGCTCATCGGAGCCGAGCGCGAAGGCACCACTCTCGTCCCAGTCGATTTGCAAGGCGTCACGACCTTTTTTAGCACTCCAAAAATCCTTGCCGAGTACCGCCACACCATTAGGAATTTCAACGATCGCATCGACACCTGCAATGGTTTTGGCTTTGCTGGCATCAAATGACTTTACTTTTGCGCCAAAGCGCGGTGGATGCGCGACCAGCGCAGTCAGCATGCCGGGTAGTTTCACGTCTTGGGTAAACATTGCCGTGCCGTTGGTTTTTGCCTTGCTATCCTTGCGCGGCAAGCGGGTGCCGATGAGCCGGAACTCTTTGGGGTCTTTCAAAAACACCTCTTCCGGTACGACTTGCTGCGCGGCGAGTTCCGCCAGTTCGCCGAAACTGGCCTGGTGACCACTGCCCGGGTTGCGTAACACGCCGTCCTGCACAGTGATATCACTCGCTTCAACATTCCATTTCTTTGCCGCTGCGGTCACCAGCATTTCGCGCGCGGCGGCACCGGCCTTGCGCATTTGTTCATAGGAATTGGCGATGGCGGTACTGCCGCCCGTGCCCTGCATCTTACCCCAGAACAGATTGTTATAGGTATTGGCATCGGCCTGCGCGCCTTCGACGTCAATTTGCGACCAAGCGGCATCGAGTTCTTCGGCCACCAGCGTCGCCAAGCCCGTGTAAGTACCCTGCCCCATTTCCAAATGCTTGATAGTGACCGTGACCCGATCATCTGCACCGATACGCACGAAGGCGTTGGGCTCGAAATTCGTTGCCGCCATCATCTCACCACCGGCCTTACCCGGTCCAGCTTGTGACTGAGCCGGTTCTTCCCGGCTGCAACCGGGTAACAACATACCCAGAGTCAAACCGGCGCCAGCGCTCGCGGTCATCACCAAAAACTGACGGCGGCTTAGACTTACTTTGTTTTCCTGTTTCATGATCATCCCCTCCCTACAACAACGCCTTGGACGCCTGTTTGATGGCGGCGCGTATGCGGACATAAGTGTTGCAACGACAGATATTGCCCGTCATGGCATCGTTGATGTCCTCGTCAGTGGGGTGCGAGTTGCGATTCAACAAATCGACCGCCGACATAATCTGGCCTGACTGACAGTAGCCGCACTGCACGACGTCGAGCTTCTCCCAGGCAACTTGCACTGCTTTTGCTACCGCGGAATCCAGTCCTTCAATGGTCGTCACCAACTTCCCTTCAGCTGCTGAGACTGGTGTAACACAGGAACGGATGGCCTTGCCGTCGAGATGCACCGTGCAAGCCCCGCACAACGCCATGCCGCATCCATACTTGGTGCCGGTCAAACCGATGCTGTCACGGATGGCCCATAACAGGGGGGTATCGGGGTCGATATCGAGTTGCTGCGGGGAGCCATTAATGGTGAGCTGGATCATGCCGGGTGTCCTCCAACGCTGTGTCAGATTCTGAAAGGCTGTCGGTTTTAGGACGTATCTACTACAGAAAAGCGCCGGTCTGAGACCACTTTCCCAATCCTTTTCGTTAAACAGCTAAGGAGTTATTGAACTCGTCCTAAAGCTCCACCTTCCAGCCCTACTTTTCCCTCAAACTATCGGAAAAATGTTCTCTATTCAAGGCTTTTTTGTTTCGACCACCTTTCAAGTAGGAGCCTCTAAGTCCAGTACGATTCTGCGGCTATAGCTGGGCGGGCCCTTGGGCTCGTAACGATTTGAAAATCCGAGGGGCTCATTGGGGATATCAATGAAGTTCTTATCGATGCGATCGTTGCCGTTTTCGTCATAATACACCAGCAAGGCGTACTCGCCGTGGGGCACGTTCTCGATGCGATAGATCTTGCGGCCGTCGAGGGGCTGTTTCACGGCCTTCGCCGGATCGCGCAAATCGGCGAACGCGTTCGCCGAATCAAACAGCAGGAACGCAACGGTTCCCGTAGCGGGCGGGTTATCCAGGCGTACCGTCAATTCTGCCGCGCTCGCAACCACACCCCATTTCAACAGGAAGAGGCTCAACAGTAAAGCTCGCCAGGTGTCCTGCGATTTCATTTATGCACCAACAGCTGACGACCAGAATCGGAAACCCTTGGTAAGATTAAAGCTGGATGACTGTCTCCCCAATAAAACGGAATGCGTAAGTCAGAATAACGCACTAACATACGCATTCCACCTAGGCTCTATGACCGATTATGAAATAGATCGGTATTTCCAGCCCTTGCCCAATGCTTACGCAGAGATAGCCTCTTGCTCCGGGAGAATCTCTTGCTCCGCTGCCTCTCCCGCCGCCCCGGCCTCGGCTTTCAATCTTTTGGCGGCCAATTCCTCTGGGGTAAGCAAATTACCTTTGGCATCTCGCTCTTCCTTGAAGGTTGCCAGAAAATCTCTCGCGGCCTGGTCAGAGGCTTCATTGATTTCCTCAGGGGAGAAATCCGCGGTCTTTATATTGGCAAGAAAGACCTCCACCGCCGCTAGGGAGGCACCCTTAAGTTCCGCCTTCAGAGGTGGCAATTCCCGGCCTTCGGCTATGGTGGCCTGTCTGGCAATCTCCTTGGCAGATTCCTTGACCTCTTCAAGCCAGGCGATCTTCAGTGCCTCTCCCTCCTCATCATAGTCCATCCCGCCTAACAGTTCCGCAAGCTCATCATACCCGAAGGTCTCTGCCAAAACCGCAGGCCGATTACCATGACTGTCCTTGGCCTCAGGATCCGCCCCCAGTTCCAGAAGCAGTTTGGCAACCTCTGTCTGCCCTTTTCTGGCGGCTTCATGCAGCGGAGATATTCCCTTGTAGTTCTGCTGATTAATAAGATCATCGGCACCCTTTTCAATCAAGGCCCTTATAATCTCGGGGTGTCCCTTTTTGCAGGCCTCGTGCAAGGCAGAAGAATCCTTACTGTCTATCCGATTGGCCTTGGCTTTCTTTTTAAGCAATAGCGCCACAATCTCGGTATGCCCCCGTTTGGCGGATTCTTGCAGCGCAGTACGTCCTTTATGATCCGCAATATCAGGTTTCGCGCCCGCTTTTAATAGGGCTCGAACAATTTCTAGGTATCCACCTTTGGCCGCACCCTGAAGGGCCGTTTTTTTCTCGACATTGAGCCTATTCGGTTTTATTTTCTTTCCCTTAAGAAGTCGCTTAACTTCTTCCAGATTCCCTTTTTCTGCGGCATCGTGAAGTGGGGTCGCCATTTTTTTATTTTCACGTGCTTTGCCCATAAATTTCTTTCCTCTCAGTAAAATAGTGAATAGTGTTTCATGCGGATGGTTTTCAAAAACTCAGAAGTTTTTAAATATCGCAACGCCCCATATTGTAGCAGTATTTATTTCCTGCACCTTTAAATAATAATTACATTTATTCATTAAATATGTATTTACGTATTGCTGAATAAGAATGGAAATATTTCTGTCATCATTATTTAATATTAATGAAATATAATGTGTCGATCGCCTATATCATTGATCGTCAGAGATCCCTTACACTCATTTACAGCGAACGCCTGAGGCAATGAAACCAACACTGCTATTGCTTACCTTGTATTGCTTCCTGATCAGCTCTGCACAGGCGGAGACCGTGACCTTTTCCAGCAGTAACAAACGGGTCAATCTCCTTGAGCTTTATACTTCGGAAGGGTGCAGCAGCTGTCCGCCGGCAGACCAATGGCTAAGCCGCTTCCAGAATGACGACACACTATGGAAAGAACTTATCCCAGTGGCCTTCCATGTGGACTATTGGAATTATATTGGCTGGCCAGACCGCTTTGCCTCACCACGGTACAGCAAGCGACAAAGGGATTATGCGATAAACGGAAATGTCAGCACCGTGTACACGCCGGGTATTCTGCTCAATGGTCGGGAATGGCGTTCCTGGCATTATATGAGGCCGCTCGATCTGGGCAACTCCGAAAATGCGGGCAAACTCAGTGTTGACCTGAACAACGATAAATTTACCGCCCACTTTCAAACCGTTCAGAAGCCGACACTGAAAGTTTACTTGAATATCGTCATTCTCGGATTTGATTTAATCACCAAGGTGAAAGCCGGAGAAAATCGGGGACGGGAACTGGAGCATGATTTTGTGGTACTGGGCTATAGTCGGCGACCCATGGTGCAAATGGAAAACAGCTATTCGGTATCGGATATACTGCCGGAACAGATTGCACCGGCAGTAAAGACAGGTCTGGCAGCTTGGGTGGATTATGCAGATGACCTCACTCCCGTGCAGGCCACGGGCGGCTGGTTGTCGCGTAAGAATTAAGGAAGGACTCAAAAATAGCTGGGATCGATCTATACCCATTCGTCATGGGTATAAAGCCCAACTATTCCTGCCCTTCCCGAATCAACATCAGCATGTCTTCCACTGTCATCCGGCCACTCATCTCGCTGCCCTCCAGCAGGCTGTCGGCGAGGTCACGTTTATACCGGTGCAGTCCCACGATCTTGTCTTCGATGGTGCCACGGGCGACCAGTCGATAGACGGTCACGGGACGCTGCTGGCCGATGCGATGGGCACGATCCGAGGCCTGGTCCTCCACCGCCGGATTCCACCAGGGGTCCAGGTGGATGACATAGTCCGCAGCAGTGAGATTCAGCCCCTGGCCTCCGGCCTTGAGGCTGATCAGGAACAGCTCGCCACGGCCGGCCTGAAAGGCATCGACGGCGGTCTTGCGATTTTTGGTGGAAGTAGAACCATCTAAATACTGATAAGAAACCCCTTGGGCATCGAGATATTCGCGAATCAGCGCTAGATGGCCTACGAACTGGCTGAAAACCAGGGCCTTGTGACGATTGTCGCGCAGTTCCTTAACGATTTCGGCGAAGGCCTGCAGTTTGGCGCTGGAGATATCCGTTTCCGGCATCACCAACCGTGGATTACAACAGACCCGGCGTAGCCGCATGATCTCGGCCAGCGCCCTCACGCGTTGTTGGCCTGGGTTTTCCTGTGGTTCCGCCATGCGCTCCACGGCCTGGCGGCGCAGGGCCTCGTACAGGGCAGTCTCGGCATCGCTGAGTTCCACATGCAGGGTAATCTCGGTACGCGGCGGCAATTCGGTAAGCACGTCGCTCTTCAGCCGGCGTAAAATAAAGGGCCGAATCAGTTTTTTCAGCCGTTGTCGGGCCTCGCGATCATTATTGTTCTCTATGGGAAAGGCAAAACGCTGATTGAACCGCTCCAAAGAACCGAGCAAGCCCGGATTGATAAAACGAAACAGGTTCCACAACTCACCGAGATGGTTTTCGATGGGTGTGCCGGTGGTGATCATGCGAAAATCGCCACTAAGGGCCATCGCTGCCTTGGAACGCTTGGTGAAGGCGTTCTTGATGGCCTGAGCCTCGTCCGCGACGATGGTATGCCAGTGCACGGCGCACAAACGTTCAGACTCGCTTTGCAGCAGCCCGTAGCTGCAAACCACCAGGTCAAAAGCTCCCGCCTCATCCAACATCCGTTGCCGGTCGCCGGGACCGAAGCGCTGCGGCATCAGCGTGGGAGCAAAGCGGCTCGCCTCCTCCAGCCAATTCATACCCACCGAGGTAGGCGCCAGGATCAGGGTCGGTCCCTGGTCGGCACGGCTGAGTATCAGGGCCAGGGCCTGTACGGTCTTACCCAGACCCATATCGTCGGCCAAACAGGCACCCGCACCCCAATGAGCCAGGCGAGCCAACCAGCCGAAACCCTCGAGCTGATAATCGCGCAGCTCGGCCTGTAGCGTCGACGGGACTTCCGGCCTTAGATCACGGGCATCGTTGAGCCGGGCCAATTGGTCCCGCCAGGCCTTCGCCGCCTTGACTTTCATCCCCTCGGTAAGATCTTCCAGGGTGGTTGCCGCCAGGGGATGAAACCGCCCCTGATCACTAAAGGCGCGGATTTCCTCCAGGCGCTTGCGAAGCTCTTGAGTAAGATTCAGAAACTCTCCCTCTCCAAGTCGCACGAAGTGGCCGGGAGATTGAGAGATGAGCTCTAGCAGCTGAGACATTTCCATGACCCGGCCGTCATCCAGACGCAAACCTCCCTCAAGACTGAACCAATCGCGTTGTTTGCGCACCGAGACCTGCATCTGGGTGATACCGGTCTCTCCACTGAGGCGGATCTTCTTGCCTTGCGGCCAATCAAGAGTGATGGCATCGTCCATCTTCTGGAGCCCAAGCAAGGTATCCAAGGCGTCTTCCGGATCGTCCAATAACCATTCCCATGCACTGTTTTCCACCAGCAATGGACATTGCGTCAGTACCTGTTCGGCAACTTGCCGCTCGATCTCTAGATCGCGGGTAGTTTGCAATTGTTTGCCTTCGATCTCAGCGAGCACGGTCGCGGCACCGCGGCCGGGATGGAA
>JAAEPA010000731.1 GCA_024222475.1 Gammaproteobacteria bacterium
CAACCAACGAAATACAAAATGAAACGAACTCTCTCTATTATTGTAGTTATTCTAAGCTTTGTATTATTGTTTAAAGGATGTCAATCTACAGGTGGCACAAAGGAATCACAAGCGACTTCGGTTGTTACAATAGATAAACGAATTGAGTCGGTAAATTCGTTCACTATCCTACTTGACGATGCGATCAGAGAAATTCGCTCGAGCGATAACTATGATAATTTCATTTTATTCATACATGGACGGGGAAAACACCCGGAAAAGGCATTCAAGGAATCGTTGATATCTGATCTAGAGTCAGATTACTCTTCTAAAGTCATTATGTATCACTGGCCATCATGGGAAGGTTTTTTGGCTTTCCCTGAAGGTAGTGCTAGAACATCAGCCAAGGATTTTGTGTCGGTGCTCAGGGAATTAAGAGAGTATAAGCGTAACAATAGCCAATTAATTGAAGGAATTAATTTCACTCTCCTTGCTCATAGCATGGGAAGTATAGTATTGGAACAATCCATATTGGAGATGGAGCATAATGCATTCGGTGATATTTTCGATACAGTTGTAGTCAGCTCTTCTGCTTCAGCCGGGAAAGGTCATTCTAATTGGGTGAGTAAAATTGATTTGTCTGATCACATATACATCACTGTTAATACGGATGATTCCATGTTAGGTAGGGCAGGAATAAAAACGAATGCACGGCGTTTAGGAAAAGGACTTCAAAACAGGGCTGGTGTCGATTTTGAGCTTGCTAGCAACGCCAAATATATTGACTTGACAGAATCAACCTTAAGACATCGATATTACATACATAAAGAATTGACAGATCGTCCAGTGGCAAAGGCCTTTTTCGACAGGGTGCTCAATGGTCTTCCTGCAATATTGGATCAGGGACATGGTGTTGGAGAAGTCAAGAGAGAACGAATATATATCTTGAGAAGAAGTAAATGAGACGAAGAGACTGATGACCTCCCAGACTTCAAAAGCATAGCCGTGAGGATGACGCCGTGAGTATCCTCGAGGAAATCCTCGCCGAGCTTCAGACCGAAACCTGCAACTACTTTCGCGGCGGCTGGCGGCGATTTTACAACGCCCTCGAAACGTTGGTCGAAGAGACCAAGCCCGGAGCACAGGTGCTCGACCTGGGTGGTGATGTGAGCGACTGGCTCGATCGACCCGAAAGGCAGCGTCAGCCGTATAGTTTCGGACATTACTTCCGCAAAGCCGGCTTCGAGTACTCGAGCCTGAACTGGAGCGATGTCGACCTGTGCGTCGACCGACTACCGTTCGACGACGATGCCTTCGATGTCGTGACGAGTTGGGAGACTATCGAGCATCTCTGGACCTTCCAAGCGGGTGGCATGCTGGCCTGGGACGGAATCCTTCACTTCTGGCACGAGGCCCATCGGGTCCTGAAGCCGGGCGGCCTTTTCTTCGTGGCTACACGCAATCGATTCTGTCCGCTCATCTTCGAACGACTGCGCATCGGCGTATTCCCCCAGTGCTACGCCACCGGTCTTGTCGACGGCGAGTTCCGTGGTGGTCATATCCGGGAATTCACCGGGGCCGAACTGGATGGGCTCGCGGCAGTGACTGGTACCTACCCGGAGCGCAAGCTGGTATGTCGCTCGAGTCTGGACCCTGCTCACGAACACAGGCTCGCCTTGGTTCGCGCCGATATGGAGATATTTTTGCGCCGCACCCTTTCACACGACGAACTGGCCGATTCGATCTATCTGATCGGCCGCAAGACGGGATAAGGGACTTGGAAGAGATTGAGATACGTGATTTGTGCAGGATTTTAGGTTGTGGTTTTCGTTGTAACGTAGGGCGCATAGTGGGCTATGTAACCGGAGTTACAGCGGGAGCCACAGCCGAAAAGACCAGCAAGGCGCGTATTTAAATCTTTTCCAAGTGCCTAAGGAGTCATCCAAGTATAACTTCCCGGTCTTGCTTGCCCTGTCGTCCGTCTTCGGCGTTGCGGCTACGGTTACATAGGCCCGGCTATGCGCCCTTCGCCGCGCCTTGAAGACGAACGACATTGCGGCGCAATACCGGGAACTTATACTTGGATGACTCCTTA
>JAAEPA010000732.1 GCA_024222475.1 Gammaproteobacteria bacterium
ACCCACAACGGACGCTGGATGAAATAATTTCTACGGCATAGAACGGCACATGCCGGTCGTTCCTATAGATCTGATTAATTGCTCAAAACGACCAAAAACAGTCATCAAGATCATTCATCGTGACTATCGATTTAAAGGTCATGTAAGCCCAACGATTGACGTTAATCAACGGAGATAGACTTTAATCGTTGTAAAATTTTTAATACTTATGAACTGGAGCATCGAGCATAATCTCTGACAAGACATCTCCTAGCGCCAATGGCAAGGGGATAAGTTTCTTCGAACGCTATCTGACGGTATGGGTAGCCCTGTGCATTGTTTCTGGGATAGCGCTCGGAAAGATTGCTCCTGATATCGCCCGAACACTCGATGGTATGGCCATTTTTGTAAATGACGCGCCAGTCATCTCCATCCCGATTGCCTTGTGCCTTTTCTTCATGATGTATCCCATCATGGTGAAGATTGACTTCCATGAAGTAGTCAAGGCGGGGAAAGCAGCGCGCCCGGTCGCTCTTACGTTGTTCATCAACTGGGCTGTTAAACCCTTCACGATGTATGCCATCGCGAGCTTCTTCCTGGGAACCCTATTCGTTGACTATATAGGTACGGACGCGGTCGATCTGATCAAGATGCCACTGGGCGAGGATCTCGCAGTAGGTGATATCTATGGGGCAGGACAAGTGGTTCTCGTCGACGGGATAAAGATGCTCGAGGTGCCGCTGTGGCGAAGCTACCTGGCTGGTTGCATTCTTCTGGGAATCGCGCCTTGCACGGCAATGGTGCTCGTGTGGGGTTATCTCTCCAGGGGAAAC
>JAAEPA010000733.1 GCA_024222475.1 Gammaproteobacteria bacterium
AAAAAACGGTCGTGATCAAACTCGAACCAAACACGTTCATCTTTCACGTAGGCTCGCGGTACATATTCTGTGAGCCGCTCCGGAATGGGCGGCAGTTCGGCCATGATGTGGGTGTCGTTAAACCGCAGCGCCTGAGGTAAGCCGGTAATCAGTATCCCTAGCGCGGAATCATTCTTTCCAAGGACGAGTAATTTTCGCTCGTCGTCACTGGTTTTCTGAGTGTGAAATAGTGTTTCGATCTCGTATACTGGAATGATATTGCCTCGCAGGTTACACAGACCAACAAACCAGTCGGTGGTGCCGGGCAGCGCGCTGATGGGTAAGGGCTCGAAGACTTCACTGGTTGTGGAGGTCGAAATCAAAAGCCCGATATCGCCAACCCGAAATCCATAGGAGACCTGTTCCTCGACTTCAAGGGTTGAGTCGCTTATATCGGCGACATGACGCTGGTTGAAGCGATTAAGCGCCGCACTGGGACCTAACCAACGCTCTTGTGCCTCGCTCTGACCTGTTTCCATAAGTAGTATCTCTGCCTATCAGTAAACTCATTTGCAGCCGGGCTGATCTATAATGCGTGTTCAATATTCACCGCAACGGCCTATACATACGCACAGTCAGTCCGGCACGTTGCCGGTGCGCGTCAGCTCTCCCCAGTTCTGATGTGTGGAGAATCAGGCAACTACTGCCCTGTCAATTAAATGACTGGAGTTGAGAGATAATCTCCGCCGGCGTGTAGGGCTTACCAATCAGGCCCTTACCACCCTGCAGCTCCGCCCAGACACGGTCTGCCTTTTGGTTTTTGCTGGTGACGAATACAACGGGAATATTCTTGATCTCATTGTCTTTACCCATGGATCTGCACACCTCAAAGCCGTCCGGTTCACCCATGATCACGTCCAAGAAAATGAGATCTGGCTTATACTGCTTCGCCTTGAGTATGGCTTCATTACCCGATGTCGCAGTGATCACCGTATAACCTGCATCCGAAATGATATCTTTCAGGTTTGTCAGATCTACCACTGAATCGTCGACAACCATTACCTTTGTAATTGCCATGACAATATCCTCTTTAACAATATAATTAATACCAGTTACTGCTTTTTCAAATGAGCCTACCTTCAGTCAACCTCAAATGATCTTGGTCGTTGCCACGGATCGGTTCAAGTAGGGTTTGATCACTTTCGCAAACGCCTCACGTTCTACCGGTTTGGTGAGATACGCATTGCAACCCGCGAGCTTGCCCTTAACTCGGTCGAAGGGTGAGGATTTGCTGGTGAGCATAACGACGGGAGTTTGTTTGAGACGTGAATCCCTCTTGACCGCCTTGCACACCGAATAGCCATCGGCACCAGGCATGACCACATCGAGAAAAATGCACGCGTAGCGCCTTTCCTTGATTAACTCCATGGCGCGCTCGGCACTCTCCGCCAACTCGGTGCGCATCCCCAGCATGTTCAACTGAATTTCAAGCTGTTTTCTTACCGGTTCGCTGTCGTCCACCACCAGCATCCGGATTTCTCTCGCATCAGCATTTTGCGCGGGCAGAACCTTGTTCAGCATTTCCTCTGAGAGTTGCTGCTTATCTTCTCTGCCGATTACCAGTTCCGGAATAAAGTTGAACTCTTTAATGGTCAGCTGATCGAGCTTGCTCAGCACACGAATGCCACGCAAAGGAAGAGTTAGATTATAGTAACGTGGATCGGCTAATCGATTTTTGCCCACTAGGACCGTGGGCAACTTGGGCGTTCCAGTGGTATCACAGTAGGTAGATTTCAGCTTCGCAATGGCAGTTTCGTTCTCCTTACCTACCATTAGAATCTCGAATGCACCCTTGGCCAACGACTCAGTGGCTACATAGGTTCGATCGCGGATCGCGGACAGGCTAAAGATGCTGCGCAGCACGCGCGTATCGTACTCAGAAAACCCTATTATTCCAACCGTAAAGGTTTTTTTATGCATTGTAGCGCCCGTTCCTCTTATGCTGGATTGTTTTCCGAGTTACACCCTATTATCGTTATATTCATCCATCTATTTCATGTGGGCTTTGCTACAGGATTGCGCTAGCATGTATAATCTAGATCGTCATACCTGTGCTCGTATCGGCGTTAATTTCGAATTTTTGAGGAATTTTTCTGGGGTTTTCGGCTTCTGGTAATTTATACGGATAGAAGGTCATAAAAATAGAGTGCGCGATAATTTCAGGTGTCAAAGATGCAGATCTGCTTCAAAATCGTTTGATTAATTTGTTGGGTTTGACCTGAACCTTGGCACTTATTCCAATGTTACTTTTTGTAGGCTTTCTTGCCTTAGCTGTAATGCCAGCACTTTTGGTACTTATTACTGTGCAGGTAATTCGTTATGCCGGAAACTACGCCATTTCCAAGCCAGCGCGCGAGATGTTCTATGTCGTTTTGACTGTGAATTTAAGCACAAAGCCAAGAATGCAAATGATAGTGTGATGTATCGCGGTGATGATGCTGTGAGGGCTTTTGCCTTTGATTAGAGTGGCATAGCTTATCAATTTAATGCAGCTACCATTGATGGAATCCCTCGATTCTTGTGAAGGGGCGTCGTCTATATCTTCTATTCTCCGCTTAACACCCGTTATTATGCGCTTACCCTGGTCAGTGGGAAATTTGCTAAACTTGAGGCGAATGGACATGGTATAAAGGCCTCGCGGATCGACGTTGAGTATCTTCGACTGCGATCGTACTATGCCGACCTCGCTATAAAGCAACAAAGCGGGATGCAAAATCTCCGTCTCCTGGTTCTGCACCCGGGTCGATCAGCGTACACTCGAATGGCTGCATTCGGGGCGATGTCAGCTAAGGTTCGGAGCAAGGACGGATTGTATTGTCTCGCAAACTTGACGAGAGTTATCAGGTAAAATTCTTCCCTCAACGAGCATGGTTGAATGTGGATGACGTGGTCTAAGGAAGGGTGTAGGGATACATCGAAATGGCTCAAACTAGAACGTTCTCGGTAGCAGTTTTCGCGGTGAAACCGGTTGAGATTGGGATGTTGGACCGTGTGCTTCGCCTATCCCAGTATCGGTCGCGTGCCTATACTATGCTGAAGGCCGAAGCAGGCTTAGCGGAGGCGGATATTCTCATAGTAGACAGCATTCCACCGGAGGCACTGGGTACGACGCCGGTGGCCAAGATCATCGAAAGATTTTCCCCGGAGGAAGGCGAAGATGGCAGGTTGGCGAACGGTTTCTACGTCCTCGAACGACCCCTGCTGCCGAACCGGGTGCTCAAAGTGTTGGACCGCATTACGGTGGAGATACTCGACTATGCGCCTGAGCTGAATATCGGCGACGATGCGATACGCGAGGATATCGGGATATACAAGGCGCTGAAGCAGCATGCCGAGGAAGAGAAGACCAAGGCAATCACAGGCGGCCTGGATTTCCGTAAGCTTAAGGTCCTGGTGGTGGATGACAGCAGCCTGGTGCAGAAGCAGATGGAACTGATTCTTTCGGGAGAAGGTATCAATGCGGACTTCGCCTCTGATGGCGCCAGTGCCTTAGCTATGCATCGAGACAAACAGTATGACCTGGTTTTTCTCGATGTAGTGATGCCGGACATGGATGGATTTCAGGTCTGTAAGACCCTGTGCAAAGCGAGTGTCGATCCCCCTTACGTGGTGATGCTTACCTCCAAGGGTTCGGCCATCAATCGGGTGCATGGTGTGTTGGTGGGGGCGAGCGCCTACCTGACCAAGCCCGCTACACGGAGCTCGTTGGTGAAGACCATTGAGCAGTTTATGAAGAAGGAGGATTGAGGGGTGTTGAGTGTTTGCCAGGAAATCGGGGCTCGAGCCGGACCGGTGGGGAAACAAGCACAGGGCTACATTCAAGGGTCATCTTACATAAAGGTACGTAACGCGACATAGGAATTGCTGGAAGACGCAAGCAGAGGTGCTTCTTCTGCGATTTTGCCGTCTCCCAAAGCTCAGGGGCTCTTATGAAGCCTGTTTTGGGGAGAGAATGCCAACGGTATCTTGGAGCTTTCCATCTGAGAAGTCATATTCACCAAGCAGATTGAGGTGTCTCCAGGCGACCACCGAATGAGCGGCGATGGCGGCCAGAATGCGATCTTTTGCTTCCTTGGTTTCAGCCTGGGCGAGTTTCTGGGATAGATAGAGATAATTCCAGCATATGATGCAGTTCTTGATCAGGCGATTGCAGGTCTCGGCGATTTCCTGTTCCTCCTTTTCGGCCTGGGTGTACTCCCCTTGGGTTGCCAACCGCGATGGCGCGGGTGAACCGATTGACCAGTTCCACCTTGTTGAGTTGTTTTTCGATAGCCTGGCGCAACTCAAGCTCATTGATGTAGCGCAGAATGAATAGGGTTTTGATGGTCTGGCCGAAGGCCTTCATGGCCTTGTAGAGCGCATGCTGCTTGGAATACGAGTTCAGCCTACGGAATATGTCGGATGCTGTTGTTTCCTTGAGTTTGATGGTCACTATCAGGCACAAGAAGTCATCCCAGTTCTCTTCAATGACACGCTCACTGACGTAATTGTTCGGCGTTATTTTCCATTCCGACTGGTCTGCATTTTTGCGGGACTTAAAGATAAGGAATAATTGGCGTTAAGCGAATCCGTGCGCACCTCGAATTTTTGCCCGTCACTGGCGGTGTGCAGCTTGTCCTCAGACTTTTGGTAAATTTTCGGAAGCTCCATCTCCTCCATGTCTTTGACAACACGGTCATTTGCCGCTTGAATATTGTCGAGGGAGAAATACCAGTTGACCGCGTGGACCAGTTCGTTTTCCGTGATCTGGGAGGAAATTCGCCCCATTTTATGGATGCCAATCCCGCAGCCAAGCGCCATCACGCCAGCAAAAAGAGCGCGATGAGAAACGGTGCTGTGGATATGGCGCTGCTGCCAATGCTGCAACTCTTCAAGGAAGCCGCAATGGCGGTTGACGATGGCTAGAACCTCTGTTAACGGCACATAGTGGCGTTCTGGAAAAAGCGGTTGCAAAGGGTCGCTATCTTCACCTTCGAGCGCCGGTGTCGCGATCCGAAACTGACCATTTGTCAAAATTTTCAAATGCGGATTATTTCCCGCAACAGCGTTGGCATTCGTGGTTTGGTATTGCTCAAAAATGACCTTGTCTAAGCCACGCATAACCTTCTTTGGATCGGCAAGGTCTGACAGATCGACCTGCTCCAGCAACTTCTCCCTTTTACGGCTCCAGCGATCCTTGCTGATCAAATAATCGTCCAGGGGCCTGTGCTTGTAGGACTGTTCCAGATTCAGATTACCGGACTTTATGGCGTTGGCCGTGTGCATGAACAAAAAGGCCTTGTAGAGCGACGTCCGGAATTTTTTACCATCCCTGGCAATAACCGCTTCGTGTTCCTGGGGCTCAAGAAAGTCCAGCGGTGCGGCAGGCGTAATGGCACCGCCCGACGCCTTGAAATGCTCGATGGCCTCCATTAATTCAGCCGCTCCGGGCTCAGCCTGGAAACAAAGCGCCTTCAGGATCGGCGAGACCCGATTTTGCAGCCGCAGGGAGCGGGCTTCAAGAACCTCAAAATAGTCGCCTTCGCTCAGCTCGCTCTCCAGACCAACCTTCAATCCGGCCAGTTCGTCATCCTTGCCATCCTTGAGCAGGGAACGGATTTTTTTGACCTTATCGGTGTCGGTGATATGCTCGTCATCGGTCAGTGTTCGGATTTTTTTCAGTACGGAAAAAATATCGTCGTCAAGCCGCGACAACAGACTAAACAGGTTTTCATTGCGCACCTTGGACCAGCGGTCACATTTGAGCAGAAACCTACGGTTCTGATTCGCTCACACTTGTCATATCTAACCGGCTTGCCGAGAGGCCTCAATGTATTTGTATAGAGTCGGTTTAGATATGCCCATCATTTCACATATATTTTTCACTGTGTGACGTTTTTCATCATACAGCTTCACAGCCAAGCCCTGTTTATCATCCTGGGTCAGTGATTTTGGCCGTCCGCCCTTACGACCTCTGGCTCTTGCTGCCTGTAAGCCCGCCCGTGTCCGTTCACGAATCAGGTTCCGTTCAAACTCAGCCAATGCTCCAAAGATATGAAACACCAATTTTCCAGAGCTTGAGGTAGTGTCGATGGCTTCCTGAAGGCTTTTTAGGCCAATCGCTTTAGACTCCAAACGATTCACCATCTCAATCAGGTTTTTTAGTGAGCGGCTCAACCGATCCAGTCGCCAGACCACCAAGGTGTCGCCTGAACGGGCATACTTCACTGCTTCCCGCAAACCGGGACGTTCCGCTTTGGCTCCTCCCAGGTTGTCTTCAAATACACGTTCGCATCCTGCCTGGCTCAAGGCATCTTGTTGTAAAGCCAGATTTTGATCATCGGTTGATACACGGGCATAGCCGATTAACATGTTCAGGCCTTGTGTGTGCCCGGCATGGGCATGATTTTATGGGGTGAAAGTCCCCTGTACCTTATCTGGAAAGAGGTCATATTGACAACTTTAAAAGTACTAGCCGAAAGCAAGGCGCGGAAGG
>JAAEPA010000734.1 GCA_024222475.1 Gammaproteobacteria bacterium
AGCGAGCCGGATGGTGGTGGCGTTCTTCTCCAGACCGCGGAAGGTGAGCCGCTCGGTGGGGCTCTGACCGTGTTCCTCGACAATGCGTGCGCTCTGCACGAACATACCGCCTGAACCGCAGGCCGGGTCCAGCACGGTGCCTCGCTCGGGGTCGAGCACATGGGCGATCAGCGAGACCAGCGACACGGGGGTGAAGAACTCACCGCCGTCGTGAGCCTTCTGGTCGGCGAACTGGGTGAGGAAATATTCGTAGATGCGGCCGAAGACATCGCCGGAGACCTTCTTCAGTTCGTCGGGGTTGAGGGTACGCAGCAACTGGCCGAGGACCTGGTTGTCCAGCTCCTGATATTCTCCCTTGGGCAGTACACCGCGCAGGTTTTCGTAGTCCGCCTCGATGGACTCCATCGCCTCGATAATGGCGCGGGCGCGGTCTTCGCTGTCAGGCAGGGCCACAAGGTGATGGAACTGCGCCTTGGGTCGCAGGAAGATGGCGCTCTGCTGGGAGAAATCCTCCTTGGTCAATGCCCTGGTCTTGCCGCCGCGGCTGGGCAGCTTGGGCTCGATCCTGGCCTTGACCGCGAGATAACGGCTGTAGGCGTGGCGCAGGAACACCAGGCCCATGACCGGCAGAAAATACTCGTTGATGGCGTAGTTGGAATTGGCGCGCAGGGTGTCTGCCGCTGTCCATAGACGCTTCTCTATTGCTTCAATGTGCTCTAGCTGCGGCATGATGCTCTCTCATCTATTTCATGGATGTCGTGTTAGCACCGCGCACCATGTCGTCTTCGGTACGTCGTGCCAAGTCCTGGCCATCACGTTTGGTTCGAAAGGTCTTGATCGTGGTCGGCCAGCCGCGCTTGCGGATCATTGCCTTCCAGGTTTTCTAGGGAGTCTTGGTTAGGGTTGCCATTGCGCCTTCCGATACATAGGTGACCGAAAGTGTACCGCGTGACTTGCTGATTAAAAAGCGAAAAACGTTAACTCATTGTTCAGGGGTGTCGGCGGCGTTGAGGTTGCCGTCAAGCCTAAGCCTATTTAACCCTAATAAATATAATGATAAACTCGAAGCTTAGATATCGCAGTATTAGGAAACGCAGCACGCTGTCTTGACAACTTCCTGTTGAGATTTCATGGATACTATGCGATGTGCTGTGATACTCGGACTAAGGAGAGTGGAGAGTCGAAATGAGGATAATAACGATTAATCAACAGATGACTGTGGGCCTGATAGCGCAATGTGCAATATTGCTGTTGGTACTCACAGCTTGTGGCGGGGGGAGCGGTGGCTCCGGATCTACCAGTGGTGCCGGCCCGCAGATAGACATCAGCTTTCCGCCGCCGAATTCCAATCTTGCGGGACAGACCGACCGCATCACCGTTCGCGGTCGCGCCGTGGGGGCCGACGGTGCCGGTGTGAACCAGGTGCTGATCAATAATCCTACCTTTACCGCCACTTCAAAACGTCCACCGGCCGAATTGGGCGAGTCGGCCATTGCTGAATTTGAGCAAGCGGATCCCGCTCGCTGGTCGGCCCAGATTGCCTTATTGCGCCAGCAAAACGAAATCTTGGTCGAGGCCTCGGACGATCGGGGCCGGCGAAGAGAAGTAAGTCTTAATATGCGTAATGATCCGGCACTTGTTACGCCGGAGGGCAGCGCCCTGGATATTGCCAATAATCGTGTCTTAATCATCGATTCTGGTTCACTTGCCCTTCTGTCAGTGGATCTGGATACTGGTGATAGGACCGTGATCTCAGATGGAAAACAGGGTGCGGGGATTTCGTTTAAACTTCCCGAGAATGTGGTTTTAGACCCCGTAAACAATGCGGCGCTGGTAATAGATATTAGTGATGTAGGTCTGTTGTCGGTAGACTTGACGACCGGGGATCGCACTGTGATCTCAAACAGCAGTAGAGGAAGCGGTCCTAATTTCGGGATAGCACAGGGGATGACTCTGGATTCTGCCAATAGGCGCATGCTGGTGTCGGACGGGGGTGATGCCTTGATTGCCGTGGATCTGCTTAGCGGTGATCGTGAGACCATCTCTGATGCAGATAATGGTACCGGGCCCGAACTTTATTTTCCTCAGGACTTAGTCCTGGATGAAGTCAACGACCGGGTGTTGGTCGCAAACCCCTTTGCCGTAGTTGCGGTAGATTTGATCAGTGGTGATCGAACCATCATTGCGGATGCGGACAGGGGGTCGGGTCCCAGCCTCAGTCTATTAAAGGATTTGGTCCTGGACGCGGATAATGATCGAGTTCTGGTGGCCAAACAAAGCTCAGATGAGTTGCTGACAGTGGATCTAAGCACCGGTAATCGTAGTGTCATCTCGGATGTCAATACCGGAGCGGGTCCGGCGCTAAGCAATCAATTCACCCTTACCCTGGACAAAGACAATAATCGTGCATTGGTCGTGGATGATGATCTGAAGTCTCTGCTTGCCGTAGATTTGACCAACGGCGACCGAACCTTGATATCGAATGGCCGGATCAGGTCCGGTGAT
>JAAEPA010000735.1 GCA_024222475.1 Gammaproteobacteria bacterium
GCAGTCATTTTTATCGTATCGATGAAGTGTTTGCTCTGGGTGCTTAGGCGGTCAAAGCGCTTTTCTTCGGGTAGCTCACCTATAGTGATGTGCTTAGGGGTGGCTTTTCGCTGAGCCTTGAGTGCCCGCACTTCCTTTTCGAGTTCCATGCTCTGCTCTTGGAGCGCCGCCTTCTCGCGCTCGAAGCCTTCGACCTTTTTGGGCTCGATCTCGCCCTTCAGGTTCATGGCGCCGAAAGCGGCTTTCTTTCGGGTCAGCATCGCGACCTTGCTCCGTACCTGCCCATCGAGCTGGCGATAAGCCGGATTGACCACCGGTGTGGTATCAGGAATATCTTCGGTTGAATAGTCCAACAAGCGGTCCAGGTTATAGTGTTGACGCATGTAGCGAAAGAAGTTTTCCTGAGACCATCTGGCAAACATGGCGGCAGCCACCGGCCCCATGTCCGAGCGCTCATCCGTCGACAGTACCGAGGTCTGATGGCCGCGTTCAGTCAACTTGCGGATTTCACGTGCCCACAACTTTTTGCCTAAAAGCACCCGGCGCTCGGCCAGCTCCATCTCCACCTGACCACCTAACGCCAACCTCACGCGCTGCAGGGTAAACTCCTCTTCCGGCCAATCCTCTCCCGGAAATTTATGGTAGGTCAGACAGGCAATGCGCTTTTCCCACATCTTGAGAAAAAATGCTGGACTGTAACCCTCCCGGTCAAAAACCAGGGTGAAACGGTGGGCTAACGGATCGGCTTCGAGTTCATCAATGGTGGGTTGGTTGGGGACCTCCCGCTCAAGACGGGGCACAATCTCGTTCTCCAGAACCTTGATAAGGCCAGGGTCCACCGCCTGATTGACCAGGAAAAAGGGCTGGCCATCCAGCGCATTGACCCAATAGTCCGTAGTGGCACGCAAACACAGTCTCTGGCGGGCCACATAATGCCGGGGCAGCTTCGTTTGATTGCCGTAATACACGCGCACATGGCCATCCACATAGAATACCGATGCGTTGTCCGGCTCGGCTCCCATCCACTCGGCACAGAGCTCGGCGCTCCACCGGCTCGCCTGGTCCTCATCGGTCAAAAGTGCCAGCTTGGCCCGTAGCGTACGCACCTCCGGAATACGATCCAGTCCCAGAAGCTTGCCCCATTCTCCCGGTGCGTAGTAACGCAAGTCTTCAATCGCCTTTATCCGCGTCAGCGCCATGAAGGCCAGAAGTAAAAAGATGCTCTCCAGGGGATAGTAGCCCTTGGGGATCTGGAAATATCGCCCCGCGTGCCGTAAAAGCCCTACCGCCAGCAAGGCCGGAATGGCCAATAACACCCCCCCATTTGGGATATCCATCGCCGATTGAAAGACCGGATCCACAGCCTCCAACTTGCCCAGGCTGGCGGCCACTCGAGCCAACTCATTCGTGGTCCCCATGCCCATGGGCGCCTTCGCATCATTCGCGCTTCGCTCGCTCTTGCTACTTCCCTCGGGGACTTCTTTCTTGACCGGCTTGTGCAGTCGACCGCTACTCACCGCCTTGGCCAAGGTGTCACGTTTGAGTTCCAGTTCTTCAGCTATCCGCGTGACGCTCCTCCCTTCGTCCAAAAATCGTTGCGCTTCGGTCAGCACCGATTCCGTTAGCACCACCGGCCCTCGCCGTCGTGGCTCGGTAAAAAAACCGGCCGTTCCCTTCTTCCGGTAACGATCAACGGCGCGTTTGACACTAATCGCGGTGATGCCAAACGCCCTCACAATATCCATCTGCTTGGTGTTTCCGTTGACGCAAAACTGCGCCGTGATCATGCGAAAGGTGCGGGTATCGTTTTCGTCATGAACAAAGATGGGCATGTGGCCATTGACGTAAGTGACTTTGCCATCCCGTTTCTCGAAAGCGAGTTCCGAGGTGATATGCGTCACACCGTCAGGGAACAAAGGTAGTTGCATTTGTGGCATCGATAGGCCCTCTTCAATAGGGACGAAACCCGGGGTGGGGGAAACAAACGGCGCGGGGGGCACGGCGCGGGGGGGCGCGCGCCCCATAATAACGGTATCCTTTCAAAATCCTATCGCCTATGCAAACAGTAACGGGAATTAATGGGCTTGATCGCCCCGAAACCTAGGCATCACGCGGCTTCCCGCGCGGTTATATCAATTTGGCGGCGATCACGGGATCAGGTGGTCTGACCTTCCAGAAGTCCATAGAAGCGCTCTGCACGCGCCTTGCGGATTATTCCCTGTTCGCTGCTTTACCCGGCGCCGGCCCGGTCTTCGCGCCCCGTCTGATGGCAGCCTTCGGCACTGATCGGGAGCGCTATCGGTCGGCCGAGGATCTGCAAAAATATGCCGGCATCGCACCGGTGACCGAACGCAGTGGCAAAAGCTCCTGGGTTCACTGGCGCTATGCCTGTCCGACATTCCTGCTCCAGAGCTTTATCGGATGGGCCGGACAATCCATCCACCATTCCTTCTGGGCTGGCGGCTATTACCGTTAC
>JAAEPA010000736.1 GCA_024222475.1 Gammaproteobacteria bacterium
ATCGACAAGATACTCACCCACCTGGATAACAAAGCCGCATTGGCTGGCCCGGTGGTATTACCGCCAAGCCGGGGGCTACCGCAAAGCAATCTGTTCGACTGATTCGCCGTACAAACCTGCCACGATTCAAGAAACTGCAGCCATCGCAGTCGCGGCAAGGGCCCTGGCTTGTTTGCTGGCGGGAAATCCGTTTTCTTCCTTGGAAAAACCTCTACAGAAAGTGGGGTTTGCCGAGACTACATGGCTCAAAAGGTGTTCCATGGCGCTATCGAGCACCATTTCAATGACTTTGATACCCCTCGACTTTGGGGAAAAGGACGTTTATGCTTCTTATACACGGGCTTGATTGTTTCGCTGGCGGGACAATTCGCCCTGGCTACCTCAGCATATATCGGCATCGAATTAAGTGACTTTCTTACTTAATTTTGTACCTTATATTAGAGACAACTTAGGTAAATCCGGAAAACTGGACTTGCGCGCAACCGCAAGTCCTTGATTTTATTGGCTGGGGGACAA
Source organism: Gammaproteobacteria bacterium (assembly GCA_024222475.1). Lineage (GTDB taxonomy): Bacteria > Pseudomonadota > Gammaproteobacteria > JAAEPA01 > JAAEPA01 > JAAEPA01. The sequence goes on from JAAEPA010000736.1 coordinate 517, forward strand.
GGATTCGAACCTTGGTTGACGGAGTCAGAGTCCGTAGTCCTACCGTTAGACGATCCCCCAACAGTGTACCGAAAATCGGGGTTAACGCTTCGAGTATTGTGTGGCCTTGCGCGCCTTGCGTAAACCTACTTTCTTGCGTTCCACTTCCCGTGCATCCCGAGTAAGGAACCTAGACTTGCGCAAGCCTGGACGCAAGTCCTCATCATATACTATCAACGCCCTGGCAATACCAAGACGAATGGCACCGGCCTGCCCACTCAATCCTCCACCACACACAGTAACATGGATATCGAATTTCTCTGACATCTCCATGGCCTCCAGAGGCTGGCGCACGATCATTCGAGAGGTTTCACGACCAAAGTATTCACCGAGAGAACGCTTGTTGACGGTGATGCTTCCACTCCCGGGGCGCAGCAACACACGAGCCGAGGAACTCTTTCTGCGGCCGGTTCCATAATATTGATTCTCAATCATAGCGAATTATATTTCCAATGCCTTAGGTTGCTGAGAAACATGTTTGTGCTCAGGGCCAGGGTAAACCTTTAATTTACGATACATAGCCCGCCCAAGTGAATTTTTTGGCAACATACCCTTGACGGCCTTCTCAATGATGCGCTCTGGAAGCTTCTGCATCAATTTATCAAAGTTGATAGATTTAAGGTTACCGATATACCCAGTATGATGATGATACATCTTGTCGGTCCTTTTGTTGCCGGAAACATGAACCTTACTGGCATTGACGACAATAATATAATCACCAGTGTCCACATGTGGGGTATATTCTGGCTTGTGCTTGCCCCGCAGACGCCGAGCAATTTCGCTCGCCAGGCGTCCAAGGGTCTTACCCTTAGCATCCACAACAAACCACTCACGTTGTACAGAGTCAGGTTTAGCGCTGTAGGTTTTCATCAAAATACTCCGGAATGCTGACTTGTGTGTGAGAAAATGGTTAATAAAGACCAAAGGTGATTTTTCCATACCATAAGGTGCGCGCACAGAAGGCGCGAAATACTACCGAACTCGGCGGTGAGTTACAAGTTCAATTTCCATTTCGAATCGATTTGCCGTAGATTTTCTGCAATCCTTTGACCTATCGAACAGTACCGGAAACGCGGCTTAAACCCTGCTAGATTAGAGAGCAGATCAATTTCAAGAGTGGCGTATAATACCCCGAAAATAACATTTAAACCGATTTTCAGGCAAAAAAAAGCGCGGCCAACATAAAGTAGGAACCGCGCTTAATATCTACCACCAAGGGAGGATGGAGGAGATACTGGATCAGGAGCAAGCTCGCTGATTCAGTATCACATTATTTTCTTATATACCGATCTACTTGTCAAGCACTTTTCCGAATATATATTGTGCACCCTTTTTAAATCTGCAAACGCTCAACGATCCGGCCCTTGACCAGGTGTTCATCGACGATCTCATCGAGATCTTCTTTACTCTCGTAGGTATACCAAACATCCTCGGGATAGACGACGGCGACGGGACCTTCACTACAGCGATCTAAGCAACCGGCCGCATTGACCCTGACCTTACCCTGCCCATTGATGCCTAGTGCCTTAATTCGCTGCTTGGCATGCGCCCGTATCTCGGTGGCATCATACTCATTACAGCAGATCCCATCTTCACGGAGATTGGTACAAAAGAATATGTGACGCTTATAAAATGACATAAGTAGTGGCCTTAGCGCGATTCCGCTACAAGGGAAATTCCCGTTACAATGGATAATGATGTTACTTAAAACAATAATATTTCACATGAAAAATGACCCGTCTATAGCCCATCCTCCTCGACCAGCGCCATGGGTTATAGATGAATAACAAAAGCTTAAGTGCCACCAACCGCTGCGTGATGTGTGGTTTATGCCTACCACATTGCCCGACTTACCTTAAAACTCGAAATGAAGCCGATTCGCCTCGCGGTCGTATCTCGCTCATCCGCGCACTGAGTGACGACCACCTGCCTGCCGGCACTTCCCTAGTAAGGCACCTTGAAGGATGCCTTAGCTGTCGAGCCTGCGAAACGGTATGCCCTGCAAAGGTGCCCTATGGCGAGTTAATCGATGGCGCCCGAGAGATTTTAAACAAAGGCCGTAGCTGGAAAGGTCGTTTTGCATTGATATTAGCAGACCTCCTGGTTTCCCGACGCAGACTACGAATGGCTATATCCTGGCTCTTATCGTTGACTCATCGATCCGGGCTGCCGCATGCTCTAATTTCAGCTCGCCGGCCGATCCCATCTCGGCTCAAACGAGCCGCGGCTTTTCTAGGCCCCATGCCTGTTCAAGCCATTCACTACCATAAAGCACCTTCCCCCCCCAACGACGATGCTGTCATTGCGCTGTTCACGGGCTGCATTGCAGAAATTTTAGACCGTGACACCCTGTCTTCCAGCATACATTTACTGAAAACCATGGGTTATAACCCATGGATTCCCCGGCATCAAACCTGCTGCGGTGCGATCCATCAACACAATGGACAGCCCGGCAAGGCGATGAAATATATGCGGCGGAACCTCACCGCCTTCGAACACCCTAGATTGGCAGCGGTGCTTTCCATGGCTACCGGTTGCGGGGCCCAATTATCGGAATACAGACAATATCTACCGCTGGAACGAGGAAAACCATTCTCCAACAAACATGCTGATATCTGTACCTTTCTTGCCAGTCGGCTTCCCTCTCAGCAACTGAAATTTAACCCCCTTAGGAGCAAGGTTGCGATTCATATTCCTTGCAGTCAGAACTATATACTTAAAAACCAAACCGCTCCTTTCGAAATCCTATCTTTAATTCCCGAAATTGACCTGGTCGAACTCCCGAACAATGGGTACTGTTGCGGCGCTGCCGGCAGCTACATGCTGACCCAGGTGGACATGGCGGATGCCTTACTGGGGGACAAGCTGATCGAGATTGACAATCTGAAACCGAGTATAATCGTTACTTCGAACATTGGTTGCCGTTTGCACCTGCAGGCTGGTTTAAGACGTAAGGGCCTTAATATCGAGGTCATTCACCCCGTGACCCTGCTCGCACGGCAAAACGCGTAATAAATCTTTTTGTTGGGAATGCGAATTAAATAATTTCCCTAACTGGCGCCACATGATCGTTTGTATTCAAGGCGCGGCAACAGGCGCATAGCCTAGCTATGTCACTGTTGGCGTAACGCCGAAGACGGACGATAAGGCAAGTCAGATAGGGAAATTATTTAGGTAGCATCCCTTAACGGAGCCGTACCCTCATGCTACGCCATTACAACCTCTTAGACCGACTACTCGTAGAAACAGACAAGGCACTGCGCACTGTTTATGCACGCCCCATGGGTTCTGGTC
>JAAEPA010000737.1 GCA_024222475.1 Gammaproteobacteria bacterium
ATAGACCTTTCAACGAGCCCGGGTGACATTATACTTGATTCGTTCGCTGGATCGGGAACAACTGGATCAGTGGCTCACAAGATGGGGCGACAGTGGATAATGGTTGAGTTAGGCGAACACTGTGAGTCACATATTTTGCCGCGTATGAAACGGGTCGTAGACGGGGACGATCAAGATGGAGTAAGTAAAGTTCTTGGCTGGAAAGGCGGCGGCGGGTTCCGCTACTACCGCCTCGCACCCTCACTACTGGAAAAAGACCCCTGGGACAACTGGGTCATCAGCGAGAAATACAATTCTGAAATGCTGGCGGAGGCCATCTGTAAGCACGAAGGCTTTACCTATGCGCCCAGCGAAACAGTGTATTGGCAGCACGGCCATTCAACGGAACGCGACTATATCTACGTCACCACACAGACACTAAGCCGGGCACAATTGGAGGCGCTGTCTGATGAGGTTGGTGAAGACCGCACGTTGTTGATCTGTTGCGGCGCCTTCCGTGTCAAGCGCGATGCCTTCACGAACCTGACGCTGAAGAAGATCCCCAATGCCGTGCTGAACCGATGCGAATTCGGGCGCGATGATTACAGTCTGGCGGTTACTAGCTTACCGGAGGCGCCGGTCGAGCCTGGCACTCAGGCGACGCTATTTGTGGAGGAGGCATGAAAAAACAGGAAATACTCGATTTGTTGCATAGGCATCTGGACGAAATTCAACAGCGTTTTGATGTGAAGCAGTTGGGTTTGTTTGGTTCGGCGGCGCGGGATGAAATGACCGAAAAAAGCGACGTTGACGTGCTGGTGGAATTTAAAGGGTATGTCACCTTTGATGGATATATGGATTTAAAGTTTTTCCTGGAAGAGCTATTTCATCGTGATGTCGATCTGGTTACTCGTGATTCCATTAAGCCACGAATGCGTCCCATAATTGAAAAGGATGAAATCCGTGTCGCGTGACTGGACATTTTTTCTGGAAGATATATAGGACTCTTGCGCAAAGATAATGCGCTATACGTTGGGTATGTCGTTTGAGGCTTTCCGAGATGATGAGAAGACATACGACGCAGTAGTGCGGAATCTGGAAATCGTCGGTGAAGCCGCAAAAAACTTGCCTGACGAAGTGCAGGCTATGATGCCCGAGGTAGAGTGGGGTAAGTCGGTTGGCTTGCGTAACATCATTGCTCATGCCTATTTTGGCGTCAATGATCGAGTTCTTTGGGATGTCGTTCAGAACAAGATTCCTGATTTGATGCTGACAGTGGACCGCTTTATGAACAGTCTCGATAAAAAGTGAATCGGCACGTCAATGCCATCAGTGCCCGGCTGAGTCTGCGTGATCCCCAGAGAGAGTCACTCGAAATTTTAGCACGGATTGCTGAACTGACACCGCTGAGTAAGCAGTACGACCTGGAGGCGTTGCTGTCTAGTGTGCAGGCCGAGTTTCCCAGTGTCGAGGATTTCGAACGGGACTTTCCCTCGTTGTGTTTCGCGCTTGCCACCGGCGTGGGCAAGACCCGGCTGATGGGGGCGTTTATCAGCTACTTGCACCTGGCCAAGGGCATCCGCCACTTCTTTGTGCTGGCGCCGAACCTCACCATCTACAACAAGCTGATCGACGACTTCACGCTCAACCATCCCAAGTATGTGTTTCAGGGGATTGCTGAGTTCGCCCAGAACCCACCTGAGATCATCACCGGTGACAACTACGAAAGCGGTCGAGGTATGCGCGGTTCTGACTGGTTGTTCGATAGTGCTATCCACGTCAACATCTTCAATATCTCCAAGATCAACTCCGAGGTCCGGGGCAGCAGGGCGCCGCGTATCAAGCGCTTGTCTGAGTATATCGGCGAGAGCTATTTCGATTACCTGGCCGGTCTCAATGACCTGGTGCTGCTGATGGACGAGTCGCACCGCTACCGGGCATCAGCCGGTGTGCGTGCCATCAATGAACTCAATCCAGTGCTGGGTCTGGAGCTGACCGCAACCCCGCAGGTCGAGCAGGGTGCCCGAAGCACGCCATTCAGGAATGTGATCTACAGCTACCCGCTGGCCAGTGCCCTGGCGGATGGTTATGTCAAGGAATCCGCCGTGGCGACGCGGGAGAATTTTGATGCGGACAATTACACCGAGGAACAGCTCGAACGCCTGAAACTCGAAGACGGCGTGCGCATCCATGAGAGCGCCAAGGTAGAGCTGGAGGTTTTTGCGCGCCAACACGACAAGCCGGTGGTCAAGCCGTTTATGCTGGTGGTAGCGCAGGACACCCAGCACGCCAATAACATTGTCAGCACCATTCAGAACGATGCCTTTTTTGAAGGGCGCTACAAGGACCTGGTAATTACCGTGCATTCCAAACAGCGCGGCCAAGAGGCCGATGAGACGGTGGCGCGCCTGCTGGCTGTGGAAGACCCAAACGAGCCCACCGAGATCGTGGTGCATGTCAACAAACTCAAGGAAGGCTGGGATGTCACCAACCTGTATACCATCGTACCGTTACGCGCTGGACGCTCACGCACCCTGGTGGAACAATCCATCGGCCGCGGACTGCGCCTGCCCTATGGTAAACGGGTCGGCGTGCCGGCGGTGGACCGTCTGACCATCGTGGCCCATGACATGTTCCAAGCCATCATCGATGAGGCCAATAATCCGGATTCAATCATTCGTACCGGTGTAGTAATTGGCCGGGATATCCCCCTGGAAGGCAAGAAGACCGTGACCGTTCAGCCGGAGATGGTTGAACAAATCTGCGGGGCATTGAGCGAAGAGGATGATGAACCTGTGGATTTCCCCACCGAGGCGGATCGGCAGGTGGCCACCGCGACGCTGGAAGTCATCAAGAAATACGAGAACCTGCCCCGCTCCTTCGACCTGGCCTCGCCGGACATGCAGGAGCGCATCATCCGGGATGTGGTAGAGGTTGTGACACCGGCGCAGCGCGAGTTGGAAGGCCCGGAGAAGGTGCCGGATATTCCCGCGATCGTGGCCAGGGCCACCGATATCTTTATTAAACATACCATCGATATTCCGCGCATTATCGTAGTACCCAAGGGAGAAGTTAGTTGCGGATTCCATGACTTCGAGTTGGATGTAGGCGGTATCCGCCTGCAACCGGTCGATGACGATATTCTTATCGAACACCTGCGTACCCATCAGCGCGAACGCCTGTCCGATGGTTCCGGCATCGTGGCTGAAGACCGCCCGGAGAACTATCTGGTACGCGTGCTCATGGATTTCGATGACATCTCCTACGATGACCACGCCGACCTGCTCTACAAGCTGGCCGGCCAGCTTGTAGACCATCTGAGATCCTATTTGTCTGATGAAGACGCCGTATCCAATGTGCTTCAGTACCACCAGCAGCGACTCGGGGAGCTAATCCATTCACAGATGCAGGATCACTACTGGGAAAAGGCAACTGATTACGAGGCGCAGGTCAGCAAGGGATTCATGACCCTGCGGCCGAGCAATTTCTCGATCCCGAGCAGTGAGAATATCCGCCTCTTCCGCGATCCGGTCGAGGACCGGCAGAACATCCGGGGCATGCTGTTCAATGGTTTTAAGCGCTGTCTGTACTCCACGCAACGGTTCCATTCAGATTCAGAACGCCGGTTCGCCATCTTGCTCGAAGACGAACAGGACGATCTGAAATGGTTCAAGCCCGCCGAGGGTCATTTCCGGATTCACTATTCACATAAATATCAGGAGTATGAGCCGGACTTTGTAGTGGAGACAACGATCGCTAAGTATCTGTGCGAACCCAAGGCAGCCAACGCCATGCAAGACGATGATGTACAGACCAAGGCCCGCGCCGCGTATAAATGGTGCCGCCATGCCACCGAGCATGAACAACAACATGGTGGCGGCAAGTCCTGGAGCTATCTGCTGATCCCGCACGATGCGATAAAATCGACCATGACACTTCAGGGGTTAGCAGCCGCCTATACTTGGCAGTCTAGCAGATAATCAACAGTGGCTATCCAATATGGGGCAGTATGTCAAGCTCTTTCGACCGAGTATTGAAAGTATAAAGTAGATTGATCGGTCCCTTTATTTAGAGTCTGCTCAACGAAGCTAGAGAGATCAGTGAACAGATCATAGATGAGATTTATCCAAAGACAGATTGGAAGAACAAACCCCGAACCTATCGTAAAAAGGCCCGCCAAACCTATCTCGGCATTGCGAAACGCAGACGCCCCTGCGGCAAAGCCCGTCGTCGAGGAATCAAGCAACAGCCCCAGTATCTGCGTCGCAACCTGGGACACATCGAAGGCTTGCTGGAACACTGGCCGCAGTTCACCCTTACCCCCTGTCCCGTTGGCTGTTATATCGCTACTGGGTAATCCAGCAGGTGTACGCACAGCAGTGGGAGATGTACCGAAACAAGACCCGCCGCTGTGATGATCGTATTGTGAGCATCAGCCAGCCATATGTGCGACCGATCATTCGCGGTAAGCTGAATAAGCCGGTGGAATTTGGTGCGAAGCTTAGCGTGAGTTTGAACGGTGAGGGTGTGGCTTGCGTAGATCAACTTCATTGGAATGCGTTTCATGAAGGTGGCGATCTGAAAAGCCAAGTAGAGGCGTACCGCGCACGCCAGGGTTATTATCCGGATGTTGTGCTGGGTGATCCGGTGTATGGAACACGGAAAAACCGCCGTTACCTCAAAGCCCACGGCATTCGATTTGCCGGTAAACCACTGGGGCGCCCGAGAAAGGTGACACCAGCCAACCGCGAAGAACTGAAACGACTCAAGGCGCAGCGGCGTAAGGAATACCTACAGCGCATTCCGATTGAAGGCAAGTTTGGTCAAGGCAAGCACGGCTACCGGCTCAACTACATTCGGGCAAAGCGGGCTGACACCTCCTTTGCCTGGATCAACAGTATCTTCCTGGTGATGAATCTGCAGATCCTGTTGAGGATCTTTTTTGCCCTTTGGAAAAGGGGCTCTGCAGTGTTGCTATTGTTGGTTGGACAGGCGGTGTTCGAACATCGGAGAACACGCCCGTTCACTGATGCTATGTTTGGTCAGTCGGTTGCAGCGTACTGAATTAATGAGCAGGCTCTTATTTAACCGTGAGTCAGCATCGTAGCATCGTCACTGTTCATGAAGTAGATCAAGTTCACGTAATGGTTCTGGATGGGAATCGAGTTGGGGCAGGAGGTTGTATAAGGCAGCTTGTAATGCCTCCTCGATGACGGGATGGTAAAACGGCATCTTAAGCAAGTCAAAGGCCGTTAGCCCCTGCTGTATGGACCAGGCCAGCAGGTGGCCTAGGTTTTCGCCACGGGGTGCGATCATGGCTGCCCCGAGCAGTTTACCACCGCTCTTTTCCGCATAGATACGTAGCACACCCTTGTTCTTCGCCATAATCAAGGCTCGTCCCACTGGCCCGAAGCGCATTTCACCCACCGCGATGTCATCTCTATCCGCAAGTTCCAACCAGGACTTTCCGACCGTGACGATATTTGGATCGCAAAAGGTAATGGCAAAATGAGGTTTGCGTTTGAAGGCAAGAATCGGTTCATGGGTGGCGTTATAGCCGGCAATTTTTCCTTCATTGCCGGCTTCGTGGAGAATGGGGCGGTCACCCGTGGTATCGCCCGCAATGAATAGTGGTAAATCTGCGATTTGCATCGTGGTGGGATTAAAGGTCGGGAGCCCCTGTTGCTTTAGAGGAATGCCCAAACCTTCCAGGCCTAGTTTATCCAGATTAGGGATACGGCCAACACTGATCAATACTTTGTCTACTAGGACGGTTTGTTCACCTGAGCTGACCAATAGTTGGTCACCTTGTTCATCGATAGTAGCGGATGCGCCCAACCAGAGAGGAAATTCCTTGCCGATGACTTCGATGGCAACCTTGTTTACCACCGGGTCGCTGAGTCCGGCAATGCTGCCGAGCTGGTCTATTCCCGTCACTTGGTGACCGTAACGCCGCAGAGCCTGGCCCAGTTCCAGTCCTATGGCCCCCATACCTATGACGGCCAAGCTATCAGGGAAAGATTTCTGCTCGAAGAAATCATCGGTGGTGAGGATGCGATCACCAAATTGGCGCCATGGATCAGGGATATGAGGACGTGATCCCGTTGCGATCACGATTTTTCGAGCTCGGATGAGGGTATCACCGACCTTCAGAACATCAGGCGCTACGAATCGTGCATAACCCTCGATCAACTCATCTCCCATCTCGTCGGTACTGCCGCCCATGACCCGGTCCACGAAGATGTCCCTCAGATCCCGGACGTATTCCATGGCCTCTTCACGATTGAGCGAGAGGCTCTGGTGACCCTCGGCGCCGTATCGATTAAAAACATTGAGACGGTGATAGTCCTCCGCAATCTGGATGAATGCCTTGGAAGGCATGCAGCCAACCCGGGCGCAGGTGGTGCCCAGATCGCCACCGTTGATTAGAACAAAGGATTTGCCGGTTTTGCGAACCTGGCCGAGGGCATTGAGACCGGAGGTCCCTGCTCCAATAATAGCAACATCTACGGTTTTTTCGACGATCATAATTATGTTTAATGATTACAATCTTTTCATTCGGGGTGGGTATAATGCTTCAATTGAATGAGCTGGGCAATAGGCTGAGGAATACACACGAAATATATTAGCCAATCGGCGCCGAATGATCGTTCGTATCCAAAGCTGGGCAACAGGTGCACAGCTCGGCTATGTACAGAGGAGTTGGAGACATGACAAAAGCGTCTTTCTCAATCGGTCAGATCGTGCATCATAAATTGTTTGATTATCGTGGGGTCATTTTTGATGTGGATGCTGAGTTCCAGGGAACGGAGCAATGGTATCAGCAAGTGGCAAAATCACGCCCTCCAAAAGACCGTCCTTGGTACCATGTGCTGGTTGATGGACAAATCTTGGAAACCTATGTAGCAGAACGCAATCTAGAGCCGGATCGTTCAAGCCAGCCGGTCGAACATCCTTTACTTGACCGGTTTTTCAGTGACTTTAAAAGTGGGGTATACAAGTTTAAAGGCGGGAGCAATTGATGATTGTGGTATAGGCAGCCTCTTCGTGTGGGTCTATTCATTAATGCTTTCGCTGGCGAGAATGCACGGGGATGAAAGGAACTGTCATTGTTATGATACAGTAACGGCGAGACACGAATGGGTCTCGCCCCAGTAGTAGAAGAGAGCGCAAGGGTTACACCATATCTTTCAATCCCTTGAGTGGTGTTACCTTCACCACCTTGCGTGCCGGCTTAGCCTTGAAAACAGCTTCTTCACCAGTGAAAGGGTTGATTCCATTACGCGCCTTAGTTGCCGGTTTTTTCTGAACCTTGATCTTGAGTAAACCGGGTAGATTGAATGAACCCGTTCCTCGGGGCTTAAGGTTTTTCGCTATGAGGCCGGTGAGAGAGTCAAGAACGACATCAATCTCTTTACGTGTCAGTCCCGTATCTTCAGCAATGTGACTCAGAATTTCAGATTTTGTGGGCGGTTTTTTTACCGGACTTGCTGCAGCTTTATTCACAGCCATGCTTGCTTCACTCCTAATGGGTGGACGTGGTCAGTGGAACGCGCCGTAAGATAGCATGACAGCCGGATGCGGGCGAGATTAGCACACGGTTTTAGTAACAATTCGTATTAAATTACCGCTAAAAGTGGTTTTTATGAAAAAAGAAGGCAGATGCGCTCTGCCTTCTTTGGTTTTAGATTTCGCTATTTCCGGCCGATCTGGAGTGATACCGCGTAATTTAAATAGCTCAAAAAAGCACTTTTTATCCTTGGTAAGGAATGAGGATGACACATTTCCCTATGGATTTATTCGCAAACGGTTATGACTGATGTAAAGTAGCAGTGTTGATATTTTTTATCTAAAACTAACTCAGTTGGTAAAGAATTGTTTTCTAAACTTGACGGTGTCTGCACGACCAACTTCGGGTTTTACGTTTACTGTGAAATCAAAGGTTTCTTTATTTGCAACAGGGAACTCGGCAATGTAATAAATGGCTCCACCATCGGCAATCTCGCGCATTTTTAGGTCCGTGATTTGATTTGAAAGATTTACTGCTGTTGCTTGTATGTTGGCTTTGATGGGTTGAGAGGCGAGTCCCATGCGTTTTTTCAATACGGTAATGGTCAAAAGCGCTTGGTTTTTACTTCTCTTGATCCCATAGTGTTTGGCGATATTCGGATCGAAAAAATCGGTGGTTACGGCGTTGTAATGGACTACGGCCTCACCGATGTCCTTGAATTGATCGGCCATGGCATTGTTGGTAACAAGAAGAATCGCTAGTAAAACGGTAATAATGTGCAATGGTTTTTTGACTTTCTTCATATCAATCTCCTAATGGTAAGTTTAAATTATTGACCCTTTGTAAGGCTAATGATTCAAGTGTTTAACTTAGATCACTTGGGGGGCTAGACTGCATATTTTAACAGTGAAGTATAAAATATTCGGTCTAATTTCAAGCTTTATTGTCTTCGATCAAGGTTTAAATACCATCCCAGGAAGTCGTTGAGGGGCTGTGATTTCTAGTTGCTTGTCACGACTTTTTTCTCCCGAGACGATCTTTACCCTCGTTCGGCGAACTTTAAATACTTGAGAAATGTATTTCACCAGCTGAGTATTAGCCTTTCCGTCCACTGGGGGTGCGTTGATTCGGATCTTTAGACGAGAACCGTGTAAGCCGGCGACTTCATCGTGTTTGGCCCCGGGTTGAACGCGGATATTAATCAACAGAACATCTTGGCGCCAGCGTTAACACCGCATAGGTTGTTGCATTGCTTAATAGCGAAACAAGGATTTGATAATAATCAGCGCCACGTTTAGGGCGATAATTACCGCCATGGGAGAAAAGTCGATCATGCCTGTTTTAGGCAGGATGCGTCGCGCTTGGCGCAATAGGGGTTCATTTAGGCTATATAGAATCGAAGCCATGGGATTCCCGTAGTGCTGCGTACCCGGTGATATCCAACTTATGACGACTTGGATGATGATCGAGAACATGAATATATATATTATTAATTCGATGACTTGCAGTATTGCGGTAATGAATAAGATTAGCAGATTAATCTCACCCCCGGCTACTGTGGTCAGTAATACGAGCTCTAACAGCTTTATTCCAATAATAAATACGATGGAGGCCGTATCTACGGGTCCCATGCTAGGAAGAAACCGGCGCAAGGGGGTGAGCACCGGATTCGTTGCCGATACTAGAAACTGTGAGAATGGGTTGTAAAAGTCGGCCCTAACCCAGGCCAACAGGAGACGCAGCACGGCAATCAGCAAGTAGAGCATGAAAAGTGTGTGGATCAGGAATACCGAGACGTTTGTAGCAACAGTTCCCATGGTTATTCTTTTCCAAATTTGGTGGCTAATTCATTGGAATGGTCGGCAGCGACAGACAGTGCCTGAGTGAACAGTTCTCGGATCTGTCCTTTCTCAAGCTCAGTGACGGCCCTTTCGGTCGTTCCTCCTTTGGAGGTTACATGCTGACGTAATGTGGCAATTTCTTCTTTGCTTTCCAGCGCCAGTTTAGAGGCCCCAAAGGCTGTTTGCAGCGTCAGTAAGCGTGCTGATTCTTTGCTGAGCCCCAGACTGACAGCTGCTTGTTCCATGGCTTCCATGATCAGAAAGAAGTAGGCGGGACCGCTGCCTGATAAAGCGGTGACGACATCGAGTAGTGGCTCTTTATCAAACCACAAGGTGAGACCTACAGCCCGTAGAATGCTCTCCGCAGTGTCACGCTGATCGGTGTTGACTAAAGAGTTGGCGTAAAGCCCAGTTGCTCCACTACTCACCAATGCCGGGGTATTCGGCATACAACGAACCACTGCGAACTGTGCACCTAGCCAGCGCAGAAGGTCATGAGTGCGTACCCCCGCAACGATGGATATAATCAGTATCTCTCGGCCGGAGAGGGATTGCGCCAGTCTACGTACAGCCGCTCTAAGAGATTGGGGCTTTATCGCAAATAGCACTACATCCGCTTTTTCTACGCAAACTTCATTGTCCTCGGTGATGAACACACCAGGGCATTGTTGCCCAAGTATCTCCAACTGGGTGGGGTCCGGGTCGGACACGCGAATACGTTCTGCGGGCCAATCGCCGGTAAGCAGACCGCCGATTAGGCTGCGGGCCATATTCCCTGCGCCAATAAATGCAATGCTGTGGGTCACCATAATAAGAATATTGATAACTTGTCTATTGAGCGATGTCGCTAACTGTTTTTGGTGGTAATGATACCTAGGGATAGGAATAGGCAGTAGCGTGAGCTATACCGGTTGCGGTTAGGTATTTACCTCTCATACTCCCTACAGTTTAACCCATACTCGCATAGAATGAACTCGCTTTTCGGGTGCGGTACCCGGTTTCTAGTCCGGATATTTCATAAATTACATTCGCCCTCTTTTGGTCCTTGTTTCCACAAGAAGTTTTTCTCAGTCGGCCGTAATCGTGGATACGCCATTCCATAAAAAAACCTTGTGGAAACAAACCTCTACGCGATCACCACGCAAAATTATAAAATATTAGAGCTAGCGACACTCGATTTTTTACAGTCTGGGTCCAAAGACAGCAGTACCGACTCGAACTATGGTCGCACCTTCGGCGATGGCCGCCTCCATATCGTTACTCATGCCCATGGATAGTGTATCGAGTTGAAATCCTCGACTATTGATCGCCTCCAGCGCTTCGCGTAACCGTGCGAAGTTGTGGCGTTGATCGTGGGTACTGGTACTCGGGAAGGGAATGGCCATCAGTCCCCTGAGCCTCAAGCGTGGCAAAGCAGCGATCTGTTCTGTAAGTTTGGGTAACTGTTCCAGTCTTATGCCGGCTTTGCTCGATTCGTCGCTGATGTTGACCTGCAAGCAGAGATCCAATGGTGGTAGCGTAGTCGGTCGCTGGTTATTCAGGCGGTTGGCGATCTTGAGGCGGTCTACACTATGTACCCACTGAAACAATTGGGCAATGTAGCGTGTCTTATTGGCCTGTATTGCGCCGATGAAATGCCATTCAAGGTCACTATTGTGGAGTTTACTGATCTTATCTTGTGCCTGTTGCAGATAGTTTTCACCAAGGAGTCGCTGACCACAAGCGATAGCTTGTTGGATTCGATCCAGTGGTTGAGATTTGCTCACTGCCAATAGTGATACGGAACCCGGTGATCGACCATAGCGATACTCGGCCTCAGAGATCTTGGTCCGGATCTGAGCGAGCCGGTCACGAATGGATAACATGGTGTGACTAAGTTCCCCTTGTGTATGATGCTGGGATCCCATTCTCAGATGGACTTCTAGGAGCCTGTCGGAATTAGGACTGATCTACTGTGGAAAAGCCGAATTTGGATAAATTTCACGATTCTTTTCGTAACACGCTAAGGCCATTCGCCTCAAATGATCGACATATCTATCTCAGCCCGACTTGTTCGCAGTAAGTTGCCCCATTCTCGGGCAGCCTCTTAGATCTAGTCGCCGCCATTAATCGCGTCGATCAATGCCCTTATCAACCAAGCATCGACCCCTGTATTGAAATGTGAGACGGTATTTCCTACTGTATCAGAAGATGATGATGACTCTATAGTAGAGTAGGTATCATTTCGACCTTCGTAAGATACAAAACAAGGTAACAGTTTATCATTTTCGCCCGCGACAACATATGTGAGTAGGGATATCGTTGCTGCAATGGGTAGCCGACCGCAACGGTAGAGAAAAGATATGGACATGACCCAACTGCTTGCCTTCTGTGTTAAGAACGGGGCCTCAGACTTGCATATCTCTTCTGGTGTACCCCCCATGATAAGGGTTGATGGTGATGTGCGGCGCATCAATGTCCCTATCTTGGAACATCGTGAAGTTCATGAAATGGTTTACGATATCATGAACGACAAACAGCGCAAGGACTTCGAAGAGCGCCTAGAAACCGATTTTTCATTCGAGATTCCGGGGGTAGCGCGATTTCGAGTAAACGCATTTAATCAGAGTCGTGGTGCAGCGGCCGTATTTCGCACTATTCCCACCAAGATTCTTACCTTGGAGGAATTAAATTGTCCTAAGATATTCGAGGAAATATCTTCCTATCCACGCGGCATCGTATTGGTCACCGGGCCCACCGGTTCCGGTAAGTCAACGACACTGGCTGCGATGGTCGATTATAAGAATGAGTCCGAGTACGGCCACATATTGACCATAGAAGACCCCATAGAGTTTGTACATGAAAGTAAGAAATGTCTACTTAATCAGCGTGAGGTGCATCGTGACAC
>JAAEPA010000738.1 GCA_024222475.1 Gammaproteobacteria bacterium
TCGCTATGTCACTGTTGTCGCAACGCCGAATACGGACGATAAGGCAAGTCAGATAGGGAGGTTATTTCGGTAGCATTCCTAAGGCGAAACACAGAAATCCATTTCTCCTCGAAACTCAGCCGCTAGCCTCCAAAACCAGGTACTGCCTCTTGACAGGGTAGTACGATACCAGCAGTCTTTGAAATTCGAACCCCAATACTGTTACTCAAGTATCAGCATACATTCTCCCAAATTTCTGCTCTTGAAGATCTCTTTGTGTTGTACTCCAGCAATATGGACCATTACGGCTTTCCTTCTGGCTTCTTCCTACTCCTCATGCTGGGCGCAGTCAAACGATTCACCGGAACCGGATCAGACCATCCTCGATGAGGCCCATGCCACCATGTCCGGAGGCGTCCTGGCAACGGCCAACTGGATCGACTCTTTTTTCGATGATAACCGGATAGAGAGTGAGGGCAGCAGAACGCGTTTTAAAGTCACCTTTAAAACCTTTACCGAAGAAGGAGAGCTGATCGGTTTTGATACCAGGGCCAGGCTAAAGCTGGTATTACCTCATTTCGAGGACAAGTTGCAGCTGATTGTGTCGGGCGATCCCGATGATGATTTCGATATTGAGAACGCCCCCGACAGGGACATCCGCGAGGAGATCGGAGAAAAACAAGACAATGGAATCACCACCACACTGCAATATTTCTTAAAAGAAACCCGTCGTAGAAATATCAGTTTCCAGACAGGGTTGAAGATCTCCAGATTTGAACCGGTGGTATTCTTCGGTCCGCGTTATCGGCAAACCATAGACCTTGATCCATGGGCCCTGCGCTTTACCCAGCGTCTGAGATGGTTCACGGACAAGGGTTGGGATAGCAATACAAGCATCGATCTGGAAAGACCCCTGCTGGAACGGTTTTTCTTTCGCACCTCTACCGAGGGAATCTGGACTCAGGACAAGTCGGGGTATTTCTACAATCTGAGATTCTTATTGTTTCAGCCATTGAGCAAGAAACGCACCCTATCCTACGAGTGGAATCACTTTTTCCAGACCGAACCCAACAACCAGCTCAATGAAATGAACCTCAGGCTGCGTTATCGCCAAAGGGTGTGGCGAGACTGGCTGTTTTTTGAGGCCGCACCACAAGCCGCCTTTCTCAAGGAAAGGAGCTTCAAGATCAGCCCTGGGATGATCTTTAAACTTGAGGTCGTATTTGGTTACTACCGCCAGGAACAAGACCCACAATAAAGCAGGAACAGATCACGACTTACACGGAAACATCATCATCCCGGCATGGAAACCGGAATCCAGTACCAGGGAGGGGCAACCATATGACTGTCAAACGACTAGCTTTACCGCAAAGGAGCAATCCGGCCGGTTTTCAGCAAAGCGATGTAATCATCCAATATCTGACGGTGGTCAAAGGCCAGTCTAGTGGCCGTGTCTCGCGAATCCATCACCATAATCTGCTTCGCATCATCCGCCGCCGTGGGCTTGCCTGAGGCGGTAGCCATATAGACGGCGCTGACCGTATGGCCGCGGGCATCTCTTGAAGGATCAGAATAGCAACCCAGCAGGGCCTGCAAGCTGACATCGAGACAAGTCTCTTCCTTGGCCTCACGCACCGCAGCCGACTCCAGGGACTCTCCCACATCGACGAAGCCCCCCGGCAAGGCCCAACCATAGGGTGGGTTGAGGCGCTCGATCAGCACGACCGAGTACTTAGACATTCCCCGCAATCGAATGATGATATCAGCGGCTAGCAAGGGGGTAACGGGTCGTGACATACCAATTTACTCTTTACCGGTGAAGCGCCGGATCTGGCGGCGTTCCCGTTTGTTGGGGCGTCGCGGTGGGGTGGGATTCATATCTCGTAATAAACGTCTTACCTGGGCCTCTGATTCCCTCTTTTTTAGGCTTTCCTTGGTCTCTGTATAGAGTCCCTGCGCCTCCCTTGCCGGGCGGCGCTGGGTATTCAGAGCATTGATCTTGACGATCATACATTGCCTGGCGCGGGTAATTTCAAGGGTATCACCGGGTCTTACAATACGTGCGGGCTTGGTACGTTCACTATTAAGATGCACCTTGCCCCCGCTGATGGCGACCGATGCGGCCGAGCGGGTCTTGAAAAAGCGGGCAGCCCAGAGCCATTTGTCGATACGCATGCCTTCACCGGATCGAATCACCACCTAATCACCGCTTACCACATGCGATTCAAGATCCATCCCTGCGCGCTTCGGTACCGCCATATATCGAATCGATATACCCGCCTTGTGCACACTCCGCGGATCTCCTGAAACCAGTGGGTGCCAATCCGGGAGATCCCTGCCTTCGGCAAGTAAGCGATAGGCACAGTTCGATGGCATCCAATGAAGATTTGCCCCGCCATCGACGGGGATACGTATACACTGTGTTACACGCTGATGTCGGTGAACATAATCTGTACATCTACAATTCTTCAGATCAAGCAGATGGCAAGCCACATTGGTATAAAATATCTTGCCGGTATCATGCTCTTCCAATTTATGCAGACAACAGCGAGCACAACCGTCACACAGAGATTCCCATTCTTGCTCACTCATTTCCTTAAGTGATTTCTTTTTCCAGAAAGCTAACTCAGTCATGATTAAAAGATATGAGTTTCCATTTACTCCTATTAGGAATGCTGCCTACACACTTCCCTATCTGACTTGCCTTATCGTCCGTCTTCGACGTTGCGACAACAGTGACATAGCGAGGCTATGCGCCTGTTATCGCGCCTTGAATACGA
>JAAEPA010000739.1 GCA_024222475.1 Gammaproteobacteria bacterium
CAATATGGCGAACTTCCTGCGCACATTGGTCTTGCCGAACTCCATAGCTGACTGGTCTCTGACGAGCCTGCGGGATCGGATGATCAAGATCGGCACGAAGGCTGTACGTCACGCCCGTTCCGTCATCCTGCAACTGGCCGATGTTGCTGTTCCCCGTGATCTGTGGGCTGAGATGCTGGCGACAATCGGACTCCTCAAGGCAAAGGCACAAGCACCATGACAGCCGGCATAATTTCGCATCGATGTGATTACCGGCGCGTGGCGCGCAGACGGCGAAGTGCATTCAATTTTCAGCAAGAAAGCCAGGAATCACCCCGCATGTCGCTAAAAGCCGGACAATCCAGCCAGAGATGCGCCCAAGAAACATGGACTTGGAAAAAGGCAATCAGTATGCCAACGTCACCGAATCAAAAGACCCCATCTGGGGGATATCGGGTTTATAGTCATGATGATGCAGGACCGGCCGCAGTGGAAAGCCCACACTCTTGCAGAACCCCGGAGATGAAATGAATCTTAAAACTTGTGCCATTTTTGTTGCCATGACGGCGTTGCTTGCAGGGATCACGGTCCCCGCAATGTCCCGCACCTGGAAGCCCACACCTTTGCAGGCAGCTCAGGATTACCTGACAATTGAACACGGCATTTCGGACTATGAGCATGTGGTGGTGTTCTGGTACGCGCCAGAATTTTTTGGGAATGACCCCGGCTCAGCGGAAATCAGGAAAATAACGCAGGACTACCTGATGGTGGCCCTGATGCACTTCAAGGTCGATGACCTAGGCAGGTTCGAAGTGTTTGTTCCGGAAGCCGTTTCTGTAGAGTCAGACGGCTCTGAACCATTGACCCAGATTCCGGCAAGCGAGCTGCCACCGGTGACCAGCGCCTTGGTGGACGTCATGACCAAAACAGTTGCTGGCGGAATGGGAAAGGTCGGTAGCGGTATGAGAATGTTCCTGTTTGACGGCAGTTCCGTCAATTCCTGTAGAGAAGGTGTTTTAAGCATCACTTTTAACGAAGAATCCTATACGTTCGAGACCCCTTTGCCGGGATGCAAATAGTGGCGCATTCCGCGGAGCGGGGTATTTTCCAACAGCAAAGTTGGACGATTTAGGTAACTACTTTTTTGTCTCTGTAAGTGATCGTGTCCGTCATCAGGGATTTATGGATTAACTACCCTCAGTCAGTGTGAAACTGAAGGAGTGAATAATATGGGATATCTGACCTGAAGTGTCATCAGTCGGGGCCAGTTCTTCCGTGATTTATTATACAGACGGGTTGGATGCGACCGTTGATTTTATCAGGGAGATTTGGATTTATCAGTTCTATTACTTACCGGAGGGGTGCTCGCAGGCCTCATTTATGGCCTATGGGGAGTGCGGCTTGTAGTGGATAGGGGCTACGCCCAACGAGTTGGTAATGCGGTTCGAAAGATGTGGGGTGCAAAAAACACTGGTGAGATTGATGAGGTGATCTTTGATCGCTTGTCTAGAGGCTTGCCGGCTGTGATAATTGGCTTCACCATTGCCATCGTTTGTCTGAGGGCCGTGCTCATATCGACCGGCATCATCTAATACTGTATTACAGCAGTTCTAATGAAATATATTGTTCGCATAATATGTATTATGGAACTAATACACGTTTTTATAAGTA
>JAAEPA010000740.1 GCA_024222475.1 Gammaproteobacteria bacterium
ACCCCTGGTGTTCCGGTTGTCACGCCAGTGGCATTGCCGGGTAGCTACGTACGGACGGGATAACCGCTGAAAGCATCTAAGCGGGAAGCCCCTCCCAAGATGAGGTCTCACTGGACCCTAGAGGTCCCTGAAGGTCCGTCGAAGACTACGACGTTGATAGGCTGGGTGTGGAAGTGCAGTAATGTATGAAGCTAACCAGTACTAATTGACCGTGCGGCTTGACCATATAACACCCAAGCGGTTTGTTATAGGTATTCTGTAGATTATTGCATGTTAAGGCATACTTGGTGATACATTCTCAGTTTCGTTTTTGATGTATGTTAATACGTCAATAACGTGCCAGTTTGCCTGGCGGCCATAGCGAGTGTGAACCACCCGAATCCATCTCGAACTCGGAAGTGAAACTGCTCAGCGCCGATGATAGTGTGGGGTCTCCCCATGTGAAAGTAGGTCACTGCCAGGCATTTATGCGAGCCTCCGTACCCTATGGGTGCGGAGGCTTTTTTTGTTTTTGAGTCAGTGCTCAAAGCTTGATATAATTTCCTGGTTTGGAACAATGAGGAACTGGGCAAAAGTAACTTGTACAGATTGCATCGGAATGTCATCTGCCCGAAAGTTATTTTTGAACGGTCCCTAATCATGAGGCAATACTGTTGATGCCCAGTAGAGGAATTCTGAAAGAATACTCCAGTCTATTAAATCTGATACTGCGGATAATAGATTGGCTGACCATTTATTTCAGTGGTATATTCGCCTACTATGCTACGGGGTTAGACGAGTATTTTGCCCAGTTTGGTCAGCATACCATGCCTATCGCATATAACTATGTTTTAGTCGTGGCGGTGCTGCTATCTATTGTTATTTTCCCTTTTTTATCACTCTACCGCGCTTGGCGGGGGGGCTCTGTATTCGATGAAATGAAGCTGCTTACCCTTGGTTGGGTTCTCACGGCATTTTTTCTTGCCACCTTTGCTCTGATGACCAAGACCGGTGCAGCCTATTCAAGGTTGTGGGTAGGCGTTTGGTTCATTAGCGGGTGGTCGGCGTTGGTGTTTTTCCGTATCTTGCTAAGGTTGTTATTGAGATGGATGCGCAGCAAAGGGCGTAATCTCAGGCAGATAGTGGTCGCGGGCGCAGGGGATCTTGGGCAGGAAGTCGCCGAGCGAGTTAATGCGGCAAGCTGGACAGGGCTTGAGATTGTCGGATTTTTTAGTAAAAACCAGACTGATGAGCCAAAGTCCACAGAAACATTCCCTATTCTAGGAGATCTGGATAGCTTGCCTGAATTCGTGGGCAACAACCGGGTGGACCAAGTATGGGTTGCGATGCAACTCAAGGATGAAGAAATGGTTAAGAGGGTGTTACATAGCTTGAGGCATAGTGCCGTTGATATATGTTATATCCCTGATATTTTTGGGTTTCAGCTACTGAATCATTCCTTTACCGAGATTGCCGGGCTGCCTGTCGTCAATCTTTCCGCAACGCCTATGGAAGGTATTAATCGCTGGTTGAAGGCCATTGAAGACCAGACGTTGGCCTTTATTATCTTGACGCTAGTGAGTCCACTGATGTTGTTGATTGCAATGGGTGTGAAGTTAAGTTCGAAAGGTCCTATATTTTTTCGTCAAGAGAGGGTTAGCTGGAATGGTGAACCTTTTATTATGTATAAATTTCGCTCTATGGCGATGAGTGCCGAGGAAAAATCAGGACCAGTGTGGGCAAAACAGGGGGAATCTAGGGCAACCTGGTTTGGATCTTTACTAAGAAAAGCCAGCCTGGATGAGCTACCTCAATTTATAAATGTGCTTAAAGGTGAGATGTCTATTGTTGGTCCTCGCCCGGAACGGTCTGTGTTTGTGGAGCAGTTCAAAGACCAGGTCCCCGATTATATGAAAAAACATCTAGTTAAGGCGGGTATTACGGGTTGGGCTCAGATCAACGGCTGGCGCGGAGATACCGATTTAAAAAAGCGTGTTGAACATGACATTTACTATATTGAGCATTGGTCTGTTTGGTTTGACCTGAAGATCATCATGCTGACCTTCTTCAAGGGTTTCGTACATAGAAATGCCTATTGAAAGCAACTAAACTTGAATAATTCACAAATTATGCATGCCATCGCTATCCTATCGTTCCCGCAAGGAATTTCCCTCAGTTGCCAATAAACATCGAGTGGGATCGATCACTGTGCTTTACACCTATATATTTTCAGAATTAAATCAGTGTTCTGATCGGTTCCCACCGGTTACGACGCCTTGAGTAAATCCCTTTCAGAAACGGTTCACTTCGCGATCTTCGCGGGTATTCATCAACTATCCAGCTTAGGAAGTTAAATATATGATCGAAATTCTGGTCACTGGAGGAGCGGGCTATATCGGATCTCACATGATTAGCTCTCTTGTGGATGCAGGATATAAGGTGGTGACCTTGGATAACCTCTATTCAGGTTTTCGTGATGCTGTGATTGCCGGGGAATTCGTTGAGGGTGATCTGAGTGACCGTCACCTGCTCGAGCAGCTTTTTTCAGAACACTCCTTTGCGGGCGTGATGCACTTTGCCGCTCACATTGAGGTGGGTGAATCGGTACGTAATCCTGCAAAATATTATCGAAATAATTTTACAAATGCTCAAAATCTGCTCGATACTATGGTTGAGCATGGTGTGAACCGGTTTATTTTCTCGTCCACCGCGGCCATATTTGGTGAGCCAAGTTATATTCCGATCGACGAGCTTCATCAGAAAAGGCCCATCAATCCATACGGTCGTTCGAAAAGGATGGTCGAGCAGCTATTGGCAGACTATGATCGGGCCTACGGACTGAAATCCATCGCATTACGCTATTTCAATGCAGCGGGCGCCGATCCACTGGCCCGCTTGGGCGAGCGCCACGATCCGGAAACCCATCTTATTCCATTGGTGTTGCAGGCAGCGTCCGGACGGCGCGAGCATATCAGTATATTCGGATCAGACTACGATACTGCAGATGGGACATGTATTCGTGACTATATACACGTGGTCGATTTGTGTCAGGTTCATTTGCTGGCCTTGCAGGCCCTATTGGAGGGCAAGGGCAGCAACCGTTATAACCTGGGGAATGGCCAGGGGTACTCAGTCAGGGAGGTGATCGATACTGCAGAGAAAGTCACGCAAAGAAAAATTCCTGTAATTCAGAGTGAAAGACGAGAGGGAGATCCGGCCAGATTGGTAGCCGATTCTCGCCGGGTGAGGTTGGAACTCGGTTGGAAACCGCGCTATGGTGATCTTGAAACGATCATTGCACATGCCTGGAAATGGGAACAAAAAATGCCCTCCAAGTGACGATAGCTCATGAAAACAAAGGTATATATCAAAACTCATGGCTGCCAGATGAATGAATACGATTCAGCTAAGATGCTGGATGTACTCAGAGCCTCAGAGGCAATTATATTGACCCATGATCCGGCGCAGGCCGATGTGCTGCTTCTCAATACCTGTTCTATCCGTGAAAAGGCGCAGGAGAAGGTTTTTTCACAACTGGGTCGATGGCGCGAGATCAAGCAGACCAGATCGGATGTGGTCATTGGAGTAGGGGGGTGCGTCGCCAGCCAGGAAGGGGCGTCATTGAGGGATCGTGCACCTTATGTGGATATTGTTTTCGGTCCTCAAACGCTGCATCGTCTACCGGCAATGCTGGCGTCCGTGAGGCAGACCGGCCAGCCCGTGGTTGATGTCTCTTTTCCGGAAATGGAGAAATTCGATAAGTTGCCAGAGGCACGCTCGCAAGGGCCTACGGCTTTGGTATCGATCATGGAGGGCTGTAGTAAATACTGCTCTTTCTGTGTGGTCCCTTACACCCGGGGTGAGGAGATAAGCCGTCCCTTTGATGATGTAATTTCAGAAGTCGTCAAGTTAGCCCGGCAAGGGGTGTGTGAGGTCACCTTACTTGGTCAAAATGTCAACGCCTACCGCGGTGAAATGGATGACGCAGAGATCGCCGATCTCGCGTTGCTGATCCACTTTATCTCTGCCATTGAAGGGATAGCGCGGATTCGTTACACCACCTCACATCCGCTGGAATTATCCGACAACCTGATCCAGGCCTATGCTGAAATACCACAGTTGGTCAGTCACTTGCATCTGCCGGTGCAAAGTGGGTCGGATCGTATTCTGGCGCAAATGAAACGGGGGCATACCGTGCTGGAGTACAAGTCAAAGATCCGCAAACTGCGTCGGGCTAGACCTGATATCAGCATTTCCTCGGATTTCATCGTTGGTTTCCCGGGGGAGACCGAGGAGGATTTTCAGGCGACCATGAATCTAATTGAGGACATTAGATTTGATCACTCCTTCAGCTTTATCTATAGTCGACGGCCCGGTACGCCTGCGGCATCGCTGACCGATAATGTCCCCATTGAGTTGAAAAGGCAGCGTTTGCAAATTCTTCAGCGATGTATCGCGGAGCTGGCGGGGGAAGTTTCACAGAAAATGTTGGGAACGACCCAAAGCGTATTGGTCGAACGTCCGTCGCGTAAAGACCCTAAGATGTGGGCCGGACGTACCGAGAATAACCGGGTGGTCAATTTTTCCGCTGCAGGTGAAACGTGTATAGGACGGTTTGTTGAGATATTAATTACCGAGGCCTTACCCAATTCGCTAAGAGGACAACTGCAGGGATACACATCGTCTCAATCTGTAGGTTCCTGTTGAAAAAACATGCAACCTTGTCTCGGACAGGTTTCCCCTCCCACACTGAATATTATTTCTTGAACAGCAGACCTCAATCTTTTGATCTCAGTCTGGATCCGGCAGACAATGCGCGCTTGGCCAACCTCTGCGGATCGATGAACGAAAATTTGCGTCACCTAGAACGACGGCTCGGCGTAGAGATCAATAATAGAGGCAACCTTTTCAATATCATTGGTGAATCCTCTTCCGTGAAGGCAACGGTCGAATTACTCAAGAATCTGTACCGGGCCACGAAAGAAGAGGTGCTGTCGGCACCAAGGGTACATCTGTATTTACAGGACTCGGGGGTAGATGCCCTGCTGTCTCAGCAGGATCAGCAGAAAGAGCAGCGAACCATCAGTACCCCTCGCAGGGCAATCACTGTGAGGGGTCCCAATCAGGAGCAGTATTTAAAAAATGTAGATCAGGGTGATTTAACCTTTGGAATTGGTCCGGCAGGCACGGGTAAAACCTATCTGGCGGTGGCTTGCGCCGTAGAGGCTCTGGAAGAAGAGAATGTGCGCCGACTTATTTTGGTGCGCCCTGCGGTCGAGGCTGGCGAGCGACTGGGTTTTCTCCCTGGAGATCTGAGTCAGAAGATCGATCCCTATCTACGGCCCATATATGATGCTTTGTACGAGATGCTGGGTATCGAACGGGTTAATAAGCTGATTGAACGTAATATCATCGAAGTGGCCCCATTGGCCTATATGCGTGGTAGAACACTCAACGACTCCTTTGTGATCCTGGATGAGGCGCAGAACACGACTACGGAGCAGATGAAGATGTTTCTCACTCGTATCGGGTTCGGTTCGCGAACTGTGGTCACGGGCGATATTACTCAAGTTGATCTGCCGGCAAATCGCATGTCCGGTCTGCGCCATGTCATTAAGGTTCTTAAGGATGTCGGTGGGGTTAGCTTTAGTTTCTTTACAGCGCGAGACGTCGTCAGACACCCCCTGGTACAGCGAATTATTCAGGCCTATGAGTCCATCGAAACATCTGAAAACAACTCTCGGATGTAGGGGTTCTGTGACTAATGATCCTGATGCACAAGGTCTAGCCTTGACATCTTTCGCCCGGAATTTCATCGGTGGCGGATAGCTCTCATGGCCGTCAAGATTGAGGTTCAATACGCCTTAGAGCGTACCGAAGATCTCCCAACTGAGGAATTCTTACATTGCTGTGCTGAACTGGTCGCTGACGGTGATTCAAAGGCCGAACTCGTGATTCGCATCGTAGACAGAGCTGAGAGCGCTGAGTTGAATCAAAACTACCGGGGAGCCAGCGGTCCCACTAATGTACTGTCCTTCCCATTTGAGCCACCTCTCCAAATCGAAACTTCTTACCTCGGTGATCTAGTGATTTGTGCGCCTGTTGTGGCGAAGGAGGCGGTGGAACAACAAAAGGAACAGCTTAGGCATTGGGCCCATCTGGTGATCCATGGGACATTGCATCTGCTGGGTTATGACCATCAGAGGGACAGTGATGCCTGTGTGATGGAGGCCCGTGAAACTGAGCTCTTGGCGCGGCTGGGTTATCCTGATCCTTATGCGTAATCAGTACTGTCATTCAAATTCCCATCATAGCAGCATATCTCAGATACCCAATCGACCTTGGGTTGCTGAATGGACTGAGGTGTTGCAGAGGCGCCCTATAGGGGCTAAATTAATCGCCCTTGTTGCGGGGGCTAGTCTGGTGCTGGTATTCGCCCCTTATGGTTGGTGGCCCCTGAGCTTGGCGGCGCCGGCGGTGTTGCTGTTTCTTTGGTTAGATTGTTCTGCACGTCAGTCTTTCTGGCGGGGTTATGCGTTCGGCCTTGGTCTGTTCAGTCTGTCCGTGTCTTGGGTCTATAACAGCATCTATGAATTTGGTCATGCACCGCCTCTGCTGGCCTTTTCGATAACCCTGTTATTCATATTATTTCTATCCCTGTATCCGGCGTTGACAGGGCTATTGGCCCACCGGCTGAGGTGCTTGCCTTTAGCCGTGAGACTGACCCTGGTTTATCCCCTGATCTGGATGTTACTGGAATGGCTCAGAGGCTGGGTATTGACGGGTTTCCCCTGGTTGTTGCTTGGTCAGGCGCATGTGGACACACCACTAGCGGGGATTATTCCGGTGTTCGGGGTATTGGCTGCGAGCGGCCTGAATATGCTGCTGGCCGGCCTGATTGTGCTGAGTTTCGCCACTGCAGGACGGACCCGTGTTATCAGCGTTGTACTCATCGTCTCTATTACCCTAGTTGCGCAGTTCTTAACCTACATCGACTGGACGCAGCCCACCGGATCGTCCATCAAGGTGAGCCTGATTCAGGCCAATATCCCCCAGGATATCAAATGGCAGCCTGAGCGTTTTCAGCCGACACTGGATCTATATCGTAACCTTAGCCGGGCTCACTGGAGCAGCGATATTATAATCTGGCCCGAAACCGCCGTACCCGCCTATTATCATCAGGTGGAGGAATCCTTTTTGACCCCTTTGGCTGAGGAGGCGCAAGCACATGGCAGTGAACTACTGGTCGGTATATTTGTTCGTGGAAAAGGCCAAGGTCGTACCTATAACAGCATCATTAAGCCCGGGTTGAGCCCACAGTTCTACCACAAACGCCATCTGGTACCGTTCGGAGAATACTTTCCATTTAGGGGCGTGTTGGCGTGGATGGCCGATCTAATCGTCATTCCCATGTCTGATCTTGAAACGGGTCGTGATCTTCCCATCGTTCAACTACAGGATTACAAGGTAGGGGTATCCATTTGTTATGAAGATGCCTATGGCAACGAGGTCATTGATGCACTACCGGAGGCCGATCTGTTGGTTAATATCAGTAACGATGCCTGGTTTGGAGATTCCCTGGCCCCCCATCAGCATCTAGAGATTGCACGGCTCAGGGCTCTGGAGGCAGGGCGTTATCTGTTAAGGTCAACGAATACGGGCATTTCGGCTGTGATCGATCCCAAGGGTGGCATCGTTGCCCGGTCTCCACAATTCAGGGCCGATGTGCTTACTGCCAAGATCGTTGCCCATGGTGGATTGACGCCTTATGCGCGATGGGGGAATTGGGCCCTATTGGTCATTATTTTCGTAGTCCTGATCGTGTTCACCCTTATGGCCCGGGTTTCCAGGATCGCAGTAAAAGGATAACGGTATATGCAGAAAATAGAATCAAAAAAAAAACGTATCTTAGTTCCAGTCATACTTTCCGGAGGGTCGGGTACACGGCTTTGGCCCATGTCCCGCCAATATTATCCGAAACAGTTTATCCCCTTGCTGGGCGAAGAAAGCCTTTTTCAGGCGACATTGCAACGCCTTCAGGGTTTGGAAAATCTCGTTTCTCCCATCGTGGTGAGCAATCAGGAATACCGGTTCATGGCCGCAGAGCAACTCCGGCAGATTGGAATAGAGGACGGCAGTATCTTATTGGAGCCTATGGCACGTAATACGGCCCCGGCGATCGCGGCGGCGGCCTTAGATGTGGTCGATCGATTCGAGGATGGCGTGATGTTAGTGCTGCCGGCCGATCACATGATTCGGGATGTCGCGGCCTTTCACAGTACCGTAGTAGACGGACTAGAGGCCGCCGAACAGGGGTGCCTGGTGACCTTTGGCACCGTTCCCAACCGACCTGAAACCGGTTACGGCTACATCTGCCAGGGAGAGAATGCTGGGTTAGAGCAAATGACCCAAGCGGTATTCAAGGTTGCCAGGTTTGTGGAAAAACCCGATTTGAGCCAGGCTGAAGACTATCTGGCTTCGGGGGATTATTTATGGAACAGCGGAATGTTCATGTTTAAAGCCTCTCATTATCTGCGGGAATTACAGGCACAGGCTCCGCAGATCTATGAGGCTTGCACCGAGGCCTATCAGAAACGTTATAGTGATCTGCATTTTGTCCGGCTCGATAGCGCCTCATTCAAGAAATCCCCAAGTGATTCTATCGATTATGCGGTGATGGAGCGCACTGGTGATGCCGTTGTTATTCCCTTGCAAGCGGGTTGGAGCGATGTAGGTTCCTGGAATTCCCTTTGGCAGTCCGAACCCCATGATCAAATGGATAATATTGCAGTAGGTGATGTGGTTAGTGATGACTGTGATCGTTGCTATATTAATGCCAATCATCGCCTAGTCGCTGCCATTGGACTCAAAGATACCATCGTGGTCGAGACTGCAGACGCCGTGCTGGTGACCTCGCGAGAACGTGCCCAGGATGTGCGTCTTATGGTCGATCGATTGAAATCCAAGGGCCGGGCAGAGGCCCGCTTTCATAGGAAGGTCTATCGGCCTTGGGGAACCTATGAAGAGATTGATATTGCCACACGTTTTCGGGTCAAGCGTATTACTGTAAATCCTGGGCACACGTTGTCACTGCAGATGCATCACCATCGTGCCGAACACTGGATCGTCGTCAAGGGTACGGCGCAGGTGACCCGTGGAGAGGAGATTTTGTTGCTCAGTGAGAATGAGTCTACCTACATCCCCATCGGAACCCGACATCGCATGGAAAATCCTGGCAAAATTCCCCTTGAGTTGATTGAGGTCCAATCAGGGAGCTATCTGGGAGAGGATGATATCGTGAGGTTTGAAGATAAGTACGGACGTTAAAATTAGGCAACTACCGCTGATGCAATTTATGAATTGTCCGGGTTAAGTGTGATAGCATAATCGTCCTCTTATTATCAGTTGCGAATTCTGTGGACTGCATCGATTGGGCCATCTAGTTGAGACCAAGCGACTACCTTATTCCAATCATTCTGAGCTGATCTAACTGCTTATCATGTCCGGAAATTCCTTTGGAAAACTTTTCACCGTGACCTCTTTCGGTGAGAGCCATGGCCCGGCCATCGGCTGCATCGTCGACGGTTGTCCCCCCGCAATGGTGCTCAGCGAGTCCGATATTCAGGGTGATCTAGAGCGCAGGCGCCCCGGTAAGAGCCGTCATACCACCCAGCGGCGCGAGCTCGATAGGGTCAAGATCTTTTCGGGTGTGTTCGAGGGGGTGACGACCGGGACACCAATAGCGTTGATTATCTTCAATGAGGGCCAGCGTTCCAAAGATTATTCCAAGATCAAGGAGACTTTCCGTCCTGGCCATGCGGATTACACCTATTTAAAGAAATATGGCTTACGCGATTATCGCGGTGGGGGCCGTTCCTCGGCGCGGGAGACCGCCATGCGGGTGGCGGCAGGGGCCATCGCCAAAAAATACTTGAGGGAACGCTATGGGATTACGATTCACGGTTATCTCTCCCAATTGGGTCCAATAAAGGCGGAGAACCTGGATTGGAATGAAGTGGAGAAAAATGCCTTTTTTTGTCCCGATATAGCCAAGGTCGCCGAGATGGAGGCCTATATGGACGCGCTGCGCAAAAAGGGCAATTCCGTCGGAGCCAGGATCAACGTAGTGGCCCAGGGCGTACCGCCCGGATTGGGCGAACCGATCTTTGACCGGCTCGATGCCGATATCGCCCATGCCATGATGTGCATCAATGCCGTCAAGGCGGTGGAGATCGGGGCGGGTTTTGCCAGTGTCGAGCAACAGGGAACTGAGCACCGGGATGAGATCACCCCCCAAGGTTTTCTTAGCAATAACGCCGGCGGTGTCCTGGGGGGGATCTCCTCGGGGCAGGATGTTCTGGTTAGCATCGCCCTGAAGCCCACTTCGAGTCTTCGCCTTCCCGGTAAGAGTGTCGATATCCACGGCAATCCCACCGAGGTCATCACCACCGGCAGGCACGATCCCTGTGTCGGTATAAGGGCCACACCCATCGCCGAGGCCATGCTGGCTCTGGTGCTCATGGATCACGTATTGCGACACCGGGCGCAGAACCCAGACGTGATCACAGAGTTCCCGGACATACCCCCATCCCCATAGGCACGTGATCTTTCAACGCCCGCTTCTTACCTGCAAATAGCGCCGCCACGACCCCGGATGCCGACAGCACGTCTTCAGCATCGACAATATGCTCAGTTGTCGGGTTTCTATTTCTTTTTTTTCGCCAGTCTCGGGGCGTTCCTGCCGTATTGGGGACTTTATCTGCGGGAACTTGAATTTTCCCCTCAAGCCATCGGTGAGTTGATGGCGATAATCATGGTGACCAAAATCATCGGCCCGAATCTCTGGGGTTGGGTCGCCGATCATCACGGTAAACGCATCCATATTATCCGCTTGACGGCCCTGCTGGCGGCGCTGGCCTATGCCGCATTGCTGTGGGTCGTAGATTATTGGTGGATGATGCTGATTTTGGCAGTGTATTCCTTTTTTTGGAATACGACCTTACCGCTCTTTGAAGCGACCACCATGAACCATCTGGGGGCCGGGATACAGCACTATAGCAAGATCCGGCTCTGGGGCTCCATCGGATTCATCGTCACCGCTATGGGGTTGGCCCCCCTGTTCGATCTGTACGGGGTTCAATTGTTGCCCTCCATCGTCCTGGCGCTACTGATTTGCATGTGGGCGGATACGCTGTTCGTGCATGATAAAAAAGCGGTTCACCAAGTGCAGGCCCCCCTTCGACTGCTACCCACCGTAAAGCAACCGGTGGTGTTGGCCCTGTTGCTGAGTTGCCTATTGGCCCAGGCCAGTCACGGACCTTACTACACCTTTTTCAGTATCTATCTCGAAGATCACGGCTATTCGAGGACCCTGATAGGGACATTATGGACCTTGGGTGTAGTGGCAGAGATCATGGTTTTTCTGTTCATGCATCGCATGCTGCCTCGGTACGGCGCCCGCCGACTGTTGCTCTCGGCCTTGCTGATCACGGTACTGCGCTGGCTGATCATCGCCAGCCAGCCTCAGTACCTGCCGGTGCTGTTGGTAGCACAGCTCATGCATGCGGCCAGCTTTGGCATCTTACACGCCTCGGCCATCCACATGATCCACGGGTATTTTCCCGGCAGACTACAGGGCCGTGGACAGGCCCTCTACTCCAGCCTGAGTTTCGGATTGGGAGGCGCCATCGGCAGCCTGCTGAGCGGCTATGTGTGGACCGAACTGGGTCCTTCCTGGATCTATTACATGGCGGCAATCATGGCCGGACTTGGTTTCATGGTTGCCTGGTGGGGAGTGGGACAAGCTCGCGGTTAGGGAGCATAAACACCCTTTGAAGTCTATGGATCGCAGGATTTGTATCATACAATCCCAGTAACAAAGTAAAGGACAATCCATTATCCGTGAAAGCTAAAATTCTGGGAATCTCCGCCTACTACCACGACAGTGCCGCGGCGCTGGTGATTGATGGCGATATCGTCGCTGCAGCGCAGGAAGAGCGCTTCACGCGTAAAAAGCATGACCCTGGATTTCCGGAAAAGGCCATAAGCAGTTGCCTGAAAGAAGGCGGAATCGGTATTAATGATGTTGATTACATCATTTTTTATGACAAGCCATTAGTCAAATTTGAGCGGTTGCTGGAAACCTATCTGGCCTTTGTACCTGCCGGTTTTAAATCGTTCCTGGCGTCAATGCCCATCTGGCTCAAGGACAAATTATTCCTCAAGACTACACTCAGAAAGGAACTGGCGGCCCTCACCGAAAATGGTGCCGGAAAGGAATCTGATCTTCCTCCGCTGCTGTTTTCCGCTCATCACAAGTCACACGCGGCATCTGCTTTTTTTCCCAGCCCTTTCGAAAAAGCGGCGGTGCTGTGTCTGGATGGCGTCGGAGAGTGGGCGACCAGCTCAGTCTGGCTGGGGGAGGGCAACACACTCGAACCCCAATGGGAAATCGACTTTCCTCACTCGCTAGGGCTGCTCTATTCGGCTTTTACCTATTACACCGGTTTCAGGGTTAACTCCGGTGAATACAAGCTGATGGGGCTGGCACCTTACGGTGAGCCTAAATATGTCGATCTGATTCTGGATAAGTTGCTGGATGTCAAGGAAGACGGTAGTTTCCGTCTGGATATGAGCTATTTCGACTATGCGACCGGTCTGACCATGACCAATGCAAAGTTTGATCGCCTGTTTGGCGGTCCCGCCAGGCAGGCGGAATCGGAGATCACCCAGCGCGAGATGAATATTGCCCGCTCCATACAGGTAGTCACCGAGGAAGTGGTATTGAAAATCGCACGTAATATCCACAAAGAACTCGATGTGGACTATCTCTGCCTGGCCGGCGGCGTCGCTCTCAATTGTGTGTCCAATGGTCGACTACTGCGCGAGGCTCCGTACAAGGATATCTGGATCCAGCCGGCCGCCGGTGATGCCGGCGGTGCTTTGGGCGCAGCGATCAGTGTTTGGTATGAGTACCTGGAAAATCCCCGTGAGGTGAACGGTGATGATTCCATGCGCGGTGCTTACCTAGGTCCTCGTTCGGATGAAGACAGTATCAAGCAGTATCTCGATTCGATCAAGGCCGGATATCGGCAGTTGAATGAGGACGAATTAATGCCGCGGCTGGCTGAAATTCTGGACAGTGAAAATGTTATCGGTTGGTTCCAGGGACGTATGGAGTTTGGTCCTCGCTCGCTTGGCGGCAGGAGCATTATCGGTGATCCCAGAAGTCAGAAAATGCAGTCCGTGATGAACCTCAAGATCAAGTACCGGGAATCGTTCCGGCCGTTCGCCCCAGTGGTTAAGGCCGACAAGGTATCAGAGTGGTTCGAGATCGACCGGCGCAGCCCCTACATGCTGCTCGTTGCACCGGTGAAAAAAGAAAAATGTCACAAAATGACCGAGAAGCAGGAACAGCTGTTTGGCATCGAGAAGCTCAATATCCCCCGCTCGGAAATCCCGGCCGTCACGCATGTTGACTATTCGGCGCGCATCCAGACGGTGCATCCGGAAACCAACCCGCGCTTTTACAAACTACTGGATGCCTTTGACCAGAAGACCGGCTGCCCGGTGCTGGTGAATACCTCTTTCAATGTGCGCGGTGAACCCATTGTGTGCACAGCGGAGGACGCCTACCGCTGCTTCATGCGCACCGAGATGGACTACCTGGTACTGGAAAACTACCTGCTTGCCAAGCCGGACCAGCCCGAGTGGCACGAACAAGGAAATTGGCGTGATGAATATGAACTGGACTAGTGGTAGACCAAAAGATTATGAGTGCTGTGATTGAAAAACTGAACGCAAAGGGTTATCGGAAATTCGGTCTGACCACCGGAGTCATTCTGGTTGTTCTGTTCGGCCTGCTGATCCCCTGGATTTTTGACCTGAACTACCCGAAGTGGCCGTGGATCATCGGCGGGACACTGGGTGCACTGGCGTTGTTGATGCCCGTTTCATTGCAGCCCATCTATATCGGCTGGATGAAATTTGGTAATGTCATGAACTGGATCAACACACGCCTGATCCTGGGTATTCTGTTTTTCGGGATCTTTCTGCCGATTGGTGTTTTTATGCGCTTGCTCGGCAAAGATTCGATGCATCGTAAGCTGGACAAGACTTTGCCCACCTACCGGGTGAACAGTGAACACGAAACAAAAGATAATGTGGAGCGGCCGTACTGATGATGGAATTGTTGCGAGACCTGTGGGGATTCATGAAAGCCCGGAAGAAATTCTGGTTGGCGCCTATTATTATAGTTATGTTGCTGTTGGGTACGTTGATTGTCTTGAGTCAGGGATCAGCGGTGGCGCCTTTTATTTATACGTTGTTTTAGAAAATAAGGGGGGGGACCGATCAATCTGCTTTACACCTTTGTAATTGTAAAGATAAAATTCGTAATTTGAGATAAAGGGGATGGCACCCTTTATCCTCTCTTAGATGCCTACCAAAAAATCAGTGCTTGCGTCAACCATCACAATGGTATGCCAGCGATTCAGAACGTGAGCGTAGCACGAGCCAGTAAGCCTACCGAGCAATTGCCAGGCACTGTCCAATAACAAATACACACACGAAGCCAGGCGACAAGCATGAAACTTTCAGATTTTGAAAGGCACATTGACTCCACTATTCTGTCACGAGGTGAGAATTATTATCTAAGCGGTTGTGTGGATGACATTG